>JAUWXU010000006.1 GCA_030616145.1 Candidatus Omnitrophota bacterium
CGAGATAGTTGAAGTAAAAGAAGACTCGATGGATGTAGTTACTGCTATCAGCGGTTCTGGACCTGCTTATTTCATCTTAGTTGTAGAATATTTAACCAAAATAGGTGTAAACTTTGGCCTGGATAGAAAGGCGGCTTATAAACTGGCTTCGCAGACTGCCCTGGGTAGCGTGAGGATGCTTGTGGAAACAGCCGAGGCCCCAGATGTTTTAAGAAAAAAGGTAACCTCACCGGGAGGTACTACTGAGGCAGCATTGGATGTTTTCAAAAAGATGAATCTGGAACAGATTTATACTGAGGCTGTTAAGGCTGCCATTGAAAGGTCAAAAAAACTTTCCGGAGGTCGTTAAGATGTTTATTTTAGGTAATCTGATTGGGGCAATAGCCCGGATCCTGGATATTATAATTACAATTTTCACCTGGCTGATAATAGCCCGGGCATTGATAAGTTGGGTTAACCCCGACCCTTATAATTTTATTGTTCGGCTTTTGTACAAAACTACCGAACCAATGCTCTATCCGATCAGAAAAAGATTGCCGGTTGGCTGGGGTATAGATATTTCTCCAATAATCGCTATTTTGGGGCTTTTATTCTTGAGATATTTTTTGATTAAGTCTTTGTTCGTTGCGAGTATAAAATTAGCAGCAGGATAGGCAGGGAGACAATAAATGGAAGGTTTAAGAAGCAGGATAGAAAAGGCGGCCAACTTTATTCGAAAAAAGGTAGATTTGAAGCCGGATATAGCGATTATCCTCGGTACCGGTCTGGGAGGACTGGCTGATCAGATTGAAGAAAAACAGGTGATCGATTATTCAAAGATACCTTTTTTCCCTGTTTCTACGGTAAAAGGACATGGCGGAGAGCTGGTTCTGGGAAAAATTTCCAATAAAAAGATAGTAGCAATGAGCGGCAGGTTTCATTATTATGAGGGATATTCCCTTGAACAGATTACCTTTCCGATAAGGGTGATGAGGAATTTGGGACCGAGGATATTGATAGAATCAAGTGCTAGCGGGGCGATGAACCCGCAGTTTAAAAAAGGGGATGTAGCAGTTATAACCGACCAGATTAATTTTACAGGCCTGAATCCGTTGATCGGAGCTAATGATGATAAACTGGGGACGCGCTTTCCGGATATGTCCGAGCCCTATGATAGAAAATTGATTCGTCTGGCAGAGGAGATTGCACTGGAGGAAAAGATTGCGCTTAACAAAGCTGTCTATATCGGAGTAACCGGCCCGAATTTAGAGACCGCTGCTGAATATAGATTCTTCCGTTCTATCGGGGCGGATATAGTAGGCATGTCAACTGTCCTGGAGGTGATTGTAGCTATTCACGCCGGATTCAAAGTGCTGGGGATGAGCTGTGTAACAGATATGTGTTTGCCTGATGAGCTTAGCCCGACTTCTTTTGAAGAGATTTTGGCCTCAGCCCGGCAGGCAGAACCGAAATTGACCAAAATTGTATTAAAGGTAATCCAGAGAATTAATGAACTATAAAAAGACCCTGAATTTACCCCGGACAGACTTTCCGATGAAGGCGGACCTGGCCACAAAGGAGCCAGCGGTTTTAAAGAAGTGGAAAGAAATAGGCCTTTACCAGCTTATCCGGGAAAAATCCCGGGGGAGACCACGCTATATCCTGCATGACGGCCCACCTTATGCCAATGGCGATGTCCATATTGGCACTGCCCTCAATAAGATTCTCAAAGATATCATTATCAAATATAAAACATTGAAGGGGATGGACTGTCCCTATGTGCCGGGATGGGATTGCCATGGTCTGCCTATCGAATATCAGGTAATGAAGGCCTTAGAATCACACCGAACCAGACTCAACCAGATAGAGACCCGGGGACGCTGCCTTGATTACGCCCGTAAATACATTGATATCCAGAAAAGGCAGTTTGAAAGGTTGGGCATTATTGGCGATTGGGAAAACCCCTACCTTACCATAAATTATCGCTACGAAGCCAGCATTATTGAGGTGTTCGGTCAGTTGATATTAAAAGGTTATATCCACAAGAGGTTAAAACCAATTCACTGGTGCCCGGCCTGCGGGACCGCATTAGCCGAGGCAGAGCTTGAATACAAAGAGCATACCTCACCTTCAATCTATGTCAAGTTCAAACTGAGTGATACAGAAAAAATAGCCAATTTAGCGCGCCAGACAAAAGGTAAAGATTGTTTTGTGGTTATCTGGACAACTACTCCCTGGACCTTGGTTGCCAACGTTGCCATAGCCGTTCACCCCAATTTAGAATACAGTTTAGTCCAGGAGGAAAAGAGCGGTGATATATTAATTATTGCCTCGGATTTGGTCAAGTCATGCCTAGAAAAGTCAGGGATAACTGATTTTAAGATACTTGACAAACTAAAGGGTTCCCGGCTTGAAGGCCTGGCCTGTCGGCATCCCTTTATTCAGCGGACTTTGATGATTATTCTGGCGGATTATGTCTCAGGTGTCGAAGGAACCGGCTGCGTGCATATTGCCCCAGGCCACGGAGAAGCAGATTATCAGACCGGGTTAAAATATAAATTAGATATTCTTTCGCCAGTCAATGAAAAAGGAGAATTTACTGACCAGGCCGGGGATCTGGCCGGGGTTAACGTATTTAATGCCGGAGAGCCAATAGTGAAGAAGCTGAAGGATAGCCGGGCCCTTGTTTATCAGGCCTCAGTGGCCCATTCCTATCCTCATTGTTGGAGATGTAAGAAGCCGGTTATCTTCCGGGCTACTGAACAGTGGTTTATTGATATAGACCACGATAGATTAAGAGACAAGGCCCTTTCAGCGATAAAAAAGGTTAAATGGATTCCCGGCTGGGGACAGATACGAATAAACAATATGGTTAGCATGCGGCCGGAATGGTGTATATCCAGGCAGAGGGTCTGGGGTGTGCCCCTGCCGATTTTTTATTGCCAGCACTGCGGGGAAATATTGGCTACCCGGGAAAGTTTAGGAGCAGTGAAGGATGTGGTTTTAAAAGAGGGTTCGGACGCCTGGTTTAGAAAAGGGCCAGAGGATATTCTTCCCGATGGAATTAAATGTCCAAAATGCAAAGGCACCAGTTTCAAAAAAGAGACGGATATAGTAGACGTGTGGTTTGAGTCCGGGGTAAGCTATAAGGCGGTTTTAGAGTCCAGAAAGGAACTTTCTTCGCCGGCAGACCTTTATCTAGAAGGTAATGACCAGTTTCGCGGATGGTTTCAAAGTTCACTATTGATCGCAGTGGCCTCCGAAGGAAAGGCCCCTTACCGGACAGTACTTACCCATGGTTTTATGGTGGATGGAGAAGGGAAGAAGATGTCCAAGTCCTTAGGGAATTTGATATCTTCTGAACAGTTGGTGGCAATGGCCGGCTCGGATGTTGTCCGGCTCTGGGTGGCCTCGGAAGATTATAGCTCTGATATAAGTTTTTCCGACGAGATATTGAAAAGGATGATTGAGGCATACCGCCGGATCAGGAATACCTGCCGCTTTATTCTGGGAAATATTTATGATTTTGAACCGGCAAAAGACCGCGTTGAATATAATAAATTGTTGGAAATAGATAAATGGGCCTTGGGCCGGTTGCAGATTTTGCTCGAGAAAGTAACCGCTGCCTATGATAAATTTTCCTTTTATCAAATATATCATCTGGTCAATAACTTTTGCACTGTGGAATTGAGTTCATTTTATCTGGATGTACTGAAAGACAGATTGTATGCCTCGGCAAAGGATTCTCTTTTTAGGCGTTCCTGCCAAACAGTGCTTTATGAGATTTTGACCGTCCTGGTCAAGGTGGTTTCACCGATTCTTTCATATACCTCTGAAGAGATTTGGGAATATCTGCCCGAGAAGTCGCAGGTTAGCGTGCATCTTTCGTCATGGCCGCAGGTGAACAAAAAATGGATTGACCAACGCTTGCAAGAAAACTGGGACAGGCTCCTTCAAATCAGGTCGATGGTCTGCACAGTATTAGAACACAAAAGAATGGAGAAGTTAATCGGCAATTCGCTTGAGGCAATGGTATCCTTGTCTGTAACCGATAAAAGCCATTACGCATTTTTAAAGCAATATCTGGAGCAACTGCCGGCAATATTTATTGTTTCTGATGTAACGCTGGAGATGGTAAAGGTCTTGCCTGCCCAGGCAAAGACAGATGCCAAAATGACCTTTCTCGGCGTAACTGTTGAAAAGGCCGCTGGTTCCAAGTGCATCCGATGCTGGAACTGGTCACCCACCGTAGGCCAGGACTCTGGCCACCCCCAACTTTGCCAGAGGTGCTTGGAAACTGTCTCTTAGGTGCTCTAACATATGTTAAAAATAAGGGTTACATGGGCCTGTAGCTCAGTTGGTTAGAGCATCGGTCTCATAAACAGATTAGGGCCTTTTCCAAGTATCTAACCACTAAACACTTACCTTTTATTTCCAACCACTTAGGTTAAATTTAACCCTTACCAGTTTGTATCAATTTGTCTTATTTTGACAGTAGAGGGGGCACAAAAAGGGGCACAGTTTGTATCAATTGGTATTGGTTTGTATGGGCTATAAATATTCTTGACTTATAAGGGAGAGAGGCGTAAGATTAAGCATAAGGCCTGAAACTCTATACTTGTAACTAAATTATATTGTATACGATTAAGCCCGCCTGAGGTTACGTTAGGGTTTCCCTGGGCGGGCTGATTATTTTGGGGAAGCTTATGTTGAATGTTGAGACCTGGCCCAAAACCTGTATACAATTGCATTGAAGGTGATAGTTTGGGTTTAATAGATGTAAAATTTACAGAAAAATTAGTAGAAACTATAAAGGAATTAAATATTGGTTATAATAAAAAAGAGATAAAAATAGATGCTACGGATAAGTCGACCAATGTAACCGTTAATATAACCATTAATGTAACACCATCTACTGGGAAAGCATTCATGCTTTCTTCTGCAAGGCCAGAAAAATTGCTTAAGAAAAAGACAATACAAGCTGTTAAAAATGCGATAAACGAAAAACCCCAAGAAATGGCTAAGATTGTAACGACGTACAATCCTATAGTAATAGCAACTAGTGCAGCTAGTATTGTCGCATCTAATATCGGTCATTTGCTGAAGCCAGAGGCAGTTCCCTTACCAGCAGGAGATTTTATTGAAGCTTTACCCCCAGTTATAGAAGGAGGTACAAATCTTCAAATAAAATTTATTCAGGTTGGAAAGTAAGAGAGAATATAAGCTCAAATTATGAAGAAGGATCTATGGCTTTCATCCGAGGTGTTGGAATGGCATGCCAGTTTAGAAAGCACTACAGAGTATGACAGTCGTAATTGGAAGCGTGCTTATGATATCTGGTCACATGCCGAACAAATATTGATTCAACCTTTAGAAGATGGACTGTATTTGGTGGATGCTGTAAATACATTAAAGCGGGCCAAAGACCATCGATTACGTATTCTAAAAAAACTTTACTCTTTCAAAAGCATACCTATTAAAAATAAACCACCTGATTTACTCGAACAAATGGCATATTTTGGAATTATTAGGCCGATAATGTTAAGGCAACTCCTCACGGTTAGAAATGAAATCGAACATCAAGATGTCTCACCGCCGAAGTATAACGAATGTAAAGAGCTGTTAGAATTTAGTTGGTATTTTCTTCGTTCAACCGATAGTCTGGCAAGAAGCACTGTGAGTTCATTTACGTTGATACCCCCTGAGGAGAGTTCTACCAATTATGATTATTGGTTAAGAATTGAAACAGGTTTAGAAGTAAACTGGGTGACCGAAGTTAACGGTTGGTTATATCCTTCTTTGATTTCACATAGAGCGAAGGATAGCTTTATGTACCTGAAGCTTACACGCATTGAAACTCAAGCAGAATTTTCTAAAAGACAAGGTATGGCATCTACTGGACAAGGAAAAAATCCAGAAGATATATATATCAATGGCGTTGTCCGAGGCCCTGTTGATTGTTTAAATAAGATATTCCAACACTACTTCGCACTCTTATAATTGAAGATATGCTCCCGGTAGCAAAAAGGGGTCAGGTCTTTACATTTGACAAAATAGATTAATTTGATAAAAAATGTTGAATGTTGGAACCCGACCTCAAACTCCAATAGATAAGGTTGATTAGCTTATGGATATTTTACAAATAAAACAAAAAGCGGACGAGTTGCTCAAGAAAGCTCACGAATCTTTGAAAAATAAAAATGCGGGAACTGCATTTAAAGAATTTGACGAAGCTGCTAACCTCTATAAAAAAATTGGTAGACATGATGAAGCTGCGAAAGCTTTTGCAAGTGCAGCTACTTCCTGGGACATAAAAATAGGAGGAGAAGTTTTGTTTAATGCCGCTTCACGGTACCAATATGCTGCTGAGGAAGCTATGAAGCATAAAGATTATCGTTATGCTAAATACCTTTACCATACTGCTGCTAGATTCTATGAACGGGATGGATTTACTAAATGGTTCTCCCATTGTTTTTATATGTCTAAGTTATGTGATGGTAAATATTCGGAATGTATAGCTTTTGAAAAAGAACAAAAAAGCATTATCGGAGAAGGTCATTCACATTCTCTAAGAAATAGATTTGGACATTTTTGTACATGGTTATTGAATATTATTTTTAAAAAGCTATGGGGGTATGGGGAAAAACCGTGGAGAGTTATAATTATTGCCATTCTAATAATTGTTTTATCTTCTTTTGTTTTCTTTTTATCAAATTCACTAGTTTATCTTGAACAAATGCTCAATCCTTCTTATTTTGATAGTTTATATTTTAGTGTAGTCACTTTTACCACTCTCGGTTACGGAGATTATCACCCAACGGGTTTAGTTCGCATAGTTTCAATGATTGAAGCTTGCTCATCATTGATATTGATGCCTTTGTTTATAATCAGTCTGACTAGAAAATACTTACGAACGTTCTATTAGAAAACAAAGATGGTGATATTAAAATATAACTTACAGAAATATATTACAAAAGATTAAGGGTGGAAGGATAGACTGGTATGAATTTTGTTAATTGGTTTGTCCAATTTTGGCTCGTGTATCTCGCTTCTATTGGTTTATATGCTTTTTGGGAACATTATAAAAAAACCGGTAAAGACAAGTTAATAGAATGGAAGCCATTTATGGTTTGTCTTGTAATTATTGTAGCCCTGTTTTATCTAACTGTTTGGAAGTGAGAAGGGGGTTAAATGAATTGGTTTATGGGACTCAAGAAGACGATAACGGATAACCCACATAAAGCGTTAAGTCTGCTTGCTGCAGCTTGTATGATAGCTGTTACACTAGGGATTCTTTTTGTTAATTATATGTCTTTAGTGTATAAATTTAGGCCATATGTTGGCATTCAAGATGTGGGCCACTGGCTTGAAGAAGACAAAATAAATTTTATAGTAAGACTGCAAAATACAGGTATAGTTCCTGCTAATAATGTTCAACTTGTTTGTAAAATTGAAGGTGGGAAAGCTGGTAATATGAATGTATTGGGGGAAGCAAAAAGTACATCAACGGTTGTGTTTCCTAAGGCTCCGCAGAATCGTCCAGTTATTTTGTCTACTAGTAAGGAGAGCATGGCTATTATACGCAGAGGAGGAGTGGATGTTAATTTAAGGATTATAATAACATATGACGGAAGAGGACGAGATAAATATACAATCGAATGTTTGTATGGATATAAACGTAACGGACAAGGTAAATTTGTCCTTATAACGGGTGAGGCCAATTGATTAATTATATTGTTGAAAATAAGGGCAAAGGGCTCAGTCCTCAACAATCAACAAATTAATCTAAATCTTAGCAATTATATTTAGGACTTTATATGTTCTTTTTTACTCTTTTTGATTTTAAAGGCCGGGAATGGGGCCGTTCCTAAAGGGGACATTTGTAAGATCAAAAAAATCGGCGGGTTGACAGGTAGAATCGCCAATGCTACAATAACCAATAACCATGAAATATTCACAGGCCAAGCAGGGAAGGATATTTGTTATCCGTCTTGAAGATGGGGATATTATTCATCAGGAGATTGAAAAATTTGCTCGTGAAAAATCCATTAAAGCCGGGGCTTTAATCATCCTCGGAGGAGCTGATCCGGGTAGTAAGCTTGTGGTCGGTCCTGAGCATGGACGCAAAGAACCGATTGTCCCGATGGAACATATCCTTGATAATGTCAATGAAATAACAGGAACAGGGACTATTTTTCCTGATGAAAAAGGTAAGCCTATCTTGCATATGCATATAGCCTGCGGAAGAGAGACATCCACAATAACCGGATGTGTTCGTAGGGGTGTAAAGGCATGGCATGTATTGGAGGTTATCTTATTTGAATTGATTGACACTACAGCAGTTCGTGTTTTGGATCCGGTTACCGGATTTGAATTGCTAAGACCATAATGCAAAATAAGATGCAAGTTTTAGTCTAGCCTTCCCCGAGCAATCCCGCTCGCCACTTTCTTTGTATCCAATTTTTTTATAACTGTGCTTGACAAAGACGGATTAATATGGTATATTTTGGGGTTACATTTTCTAATCAATTTAAACAGGATTAGGTATGCAGAAGACATTAGGTATGCAGAAGACATTTATACCAAAAGACAGAGATATTAAGAGAGAATGGTATCTGATAGATGCCCAGGATAAGATTCTGGGCCGGCTGGCTACGGTCGTTGCTTCGATTTTAAGGGGTAAAAATAAGCCTATATACACCCCTCACATTGACACCGGTGACCAGGTAATAGTGATTAACGCTGCCAAGATCAAGGTTACTGGTGATAAGTTAGAACAAAAGATGTATAAATATTATTCTGGTTATCCCAGTGGGCAGAGAGAGGTAAAATTGGGTTCGCTGTTACTCAAGAAGCCGCAAGAGGTTATCTATCATGCTGTTAAGGGGATGCTACCCCACAATAAACTGGGCAGTAAGATGCTTAAGAAGTTAAAGGTCTATCCTGGAAAGGAACATTCTCAACAGGCGCAGGAACCAATAGTTTTGGAGGTATGATGAAAGGTAAGCCAATGGAAGATAAGCCAAAAGATGTATTTTGGGCTACTGGCCGCAGAAAGACCGCTGTAGCCAGGGTCAGAATTTTTAGCGGCAAGGGCAAGATTAATATAAATGGAGAGTCCTCAGAAAAGTATTTTCCAAGGGAAATACTTCAGTGGATTGTTAAACAGCCGTTCGATGTTACCGAGTCCGCCGGAAAATACGATATTATAGCCAACGTCAGGGGTGGCGGAAAGAGCGGTCAAGCCGGGGCTGTTCGTCATGGTATAGCAAGGGCACTGGTTAAAGTTAATTCCAGCCTGAGGCAGCCGTTACGTGAGGCCGGCTTTATAACCCGTGACCCCCGGATGAAGGAACGTAAAAAATACGGTCAGAAAGGAGCAAGAAAAAAGTTCCAGTATTCCAAACGATAATTATTAGAATATAGATATAGTTTTTTAATAAACCTATCTTGCTTCATCTCTCGTGTTGACAAGATAGGTTTTTTATTTTATACTATGTAAGCATACAACTTAGAAAGTTTGAGGACGGGCGTAAGATTACTATAACGAGGTAAAAATATGCTGAAAGTTGCGATTGTTGGAGCCACTGGATATACCGGTGAAGAGCTCATACGGTTGTTGGTTGACCACCCAAAAGTGAAGATAACTTCTCTCACTGCCAAAATAGACAAGCCACAGAATATCTCTGAGATTTTCTCCAGACTTTCCGGCAGGATAGATCTTCAGTGTGCCAACCTGGAGAACGTTGATGATGTGGCTGCGATTAGTCATCTGGTTTTTTTGGCTCTGCCCCATCGGGTTTCTATGAAGTTTGCTCCCCAATTTTTGCAATTGGGCAGGAAGGTAATAGATTTGAGTGCGGATTACAGATTAAAGGATACAGAGCTCTATGGAACCTGGTATAAGGTAGTGCATTCCAGCCCCGATCTTGTGCAAAAGGCCGTGTATGGTTTGCCGGAGTTATACAGAGCAGAAATAAAAAAGGCTGACTTAGTTGCTAACCCCGGTTGTTATCCAACAGGCATTATTCTTGGCTCGGCCCCTTTGCTGAAGAAAGGTTTTGTTGATGTTTCAGAGATTATCATTGACGCCAAGACAGGTCTGAGCGGTGCGGGAAGAAAGGCGGCTCTGGATTTACACTTTTCAGAGATAACCGGAAATCTGAAGGCCTATAAGATTAATCAGCACCAGCATATGCCTGAGATATCTCAGGAACTGACAAACCTAGCCGGTGAATCAGTCAAGATAGTTTTTGTGCCGCATTTAGTGCCGTTAAACAGGGGAATATTAAACACTATCTATTTCAAAAAGTCCAGGAAGATGGGGTTGAAGGAGGCCCTAGACCTATATAAAGATTTTTATAAAGACGAACCATTTGTCAGAGTCAAGCCCAGCGGTCAATTTCCTCAAATCAAAGAGGTTTTTGAGACCAACTTTTGCGATATCGGCATATGGACTGAACAACACAGCGATACTTTAATAGTTATTTCGGCGATCGACAATTTGGGTAAAGGTGCTGCCGGCCAGGCGGTACAGAATATGAATATAATGTATAATTTTAAAGAAACAGCAGGGTTGTTGTAGCCAAAGAGGTATTAGATGAAATTAATAAATGGTGGGATAACTGCTGCGCGGGGTTTTAAGGCCGGCAGTGTTCACTGCGGAATTAAAAATAGAAACAAGGACCTGGCGCTTATTTATTCCGCTGTTCCGGCAGCGGCTGCCGGGGTATTTACTACCAGTAGATTTCAGGCAGCGCCGATAAAGGTTAGCAAAGAACATTTGAAGGCCGGATACATTCAGGCCATTCTGGTAAATAGCGGTAATGCGAATAGCTGTAATGGCCGGGCAGGATTAGAGGCCGCCCGCAAACTTGCCAGACTAACAGCCTTAAGGTTGCGGATAAACAAGAAGGCAGTTCTATTGGCCTCAACCGGTATTATTGGCAAACCATTGCCTGTCGACAAAATCGCCAATGCCCTGCCTCAGTTAATAGAACAGTTGAGTTATGATGGCGCATCATCCGCGGCCCGGGCGATTATGACCACCGATACCAGGACCAAACAGGCGGTTGTGAAATTGCGGATTAGAGGAAAGACAGTTACCATTGGGGCAATGGCTAAAGGCGCGGGTATGATATCGCCTGATTTAGCCACAATGCTTGTATTTATTAATACTGATCTAAATATTTCCAGCTCAGCCTTAAATAGGGCGCTAAAGGAATCGGTAGCCAATTCATTTGGCCTGATTACCGTAGATGGCGATATGAGCACCAATGATACGGTTTTTATCCTGGCCAATGGTCTGGCTGCCAATCCGAAGATAACATCGGCCGGAGCAGATTTTTATATCTTTCAGAAAGGTCTGAACCGGGTAACCAGATTTTTGGCCAGAACCATAGTGGAAGATGCTGAAGGGGCAACCAAGTTTATTGAGATTACTGTTAAGGGCGGAAGAAAAGAAGGAGATGTTCGGCAGGCGGCATTTAAGATAGCCAATTCTCCGTTGGTGAAGATAGCCCTCGCGGGCAGCAGCCTCAACTGGGGAAGGATACTGGCCAGTTTAGGAAGTTCAGGGATAAAATTCAGAGAGAATTTGGTCGATCTCTATCTTGGCAATCTTAAGGTGTTCTCCAGAGGGAGTTCTTTAGGAGTAAACAAAAAGAGATTGAAGAATATCGTCAGCGCAAAAGAAGTGAAAATTTTAATAGATCTTCATTCCGGCAGTCATCAGGTCACTGTCTGGACTAGTGATTTAACCGAGAAATACGTAAGACTAAATAAATGATGGAAGAATACATAAAAAAGGCTGATATATTAATCGAGGCCCTTCCCTATATCAAAACATTCCGCCACAAGGTGGTAGTTGTAAAATTTGGCGGGAGCATGATAATGGATCAACAGTTGAGGAGGGGAGTTTTACAGGATATAGTATTTTTGAGCTCTGTGGGAATCAGGCCTGTTTTGGTCCACGGAGGAGGCCCGATAATAAATCAACGGATCAAGGCATTAAGGGAACAGCCACAATTTGTGGAGGGGTTGAGGGTAACTGACAAAAAAGAAATCTTGGTAATAGTTAGAACTCTTTCTGATTTAAACAAACAACTCGTAAAAGAAATTAAGGAATTAGGCGGTGGAGCCAGTGGTTTGGACGAGACCTGCAAGATTCTAAGGGTTAAAAAACATCACTTAGCCAAGACCATCGGCTGCGTGGGTGAAGTAACTTCAGTAAATAGTTTGCCGATAGTTAGATTGCTCCGTAAAGAATTTATTCCGGTTATTGCGCCTATCGGCGTGGCAAGGGGTCATCGCAATTACTATAACATTAACGCTGACCAAGCCAGTGCCCATATTGCTGCTTCCTTAAGCGCTGAAAAGCTTATGCTGTTGACCAATGTCAAGGGTATAAGGGAAGATATTGACAAAGAGGAATCCTTGATTTCTACCCTGGGTGTCGGTCAGGTAGAGAAGTTGATTGAGAGTAAGGCCATTCAGAGTGGGATGATTCCCAAGGTCAGGGCAGCAATCCTTGCCCTGCAGAGCAAGGTTAAGAAGACCCATATTATTGACGGCCGGCTTAAGCATTCACTGTTGTTAGAGGTATTTACTGATAAGGGTATCGGGACAGAGATTGTAAAAAAATAATAAAATAATCATGAAGACTAAAGAAGTTATAGACTTATACGATAAATATGTAATGCCTACTTACAAACAAACCCCTGTTGTTTTAG
>JAUWXU010000051.1 GCA_030616145.1 Candidatus Omnitrophota bacterium
GATCTATGAGGCTATTGTTAAAGGCGAGAATGCGTTAAGGCCGGGGACACCAGAGTCATTTAATGTATTGGTTAAGGAACTGCAGGGTTTGGCCTTGGATATAATAGCGGAAAAGACAGAACGAGAAAAAAAAGAAATAAACAGGAAATCGGGAAAGACTAATCGGGATAGACGCTAGATGCTAGAAATTGATAGGAACCGGACAGAATTATTTGAGAGGAATAGATGGACGAAAATATAAATATTTTTGATTCAGTTACGATCAAAATCGCGTCTCCGGAAATAATAAGAGGTTGGTCTAAGGGGGAGGTCAAAAAGCCTGAGACCATAAATTACCGGACTTTCCGGCCGGAAAAGGGTGGATTGTTTTGCGAAAGGATATTCGGACCGACCAAGGATTGGGAATGTGCTTGCGGAAAGTATAAACACATCAAACATCGAGGAGTCATTTGCGACAGATGTGGTGTGGAGATTACTCAGTCCAAGGTGAGGAGGGAAAGGACTGGTCATATTGAATTGGCCGTCCCTGTATCTCATATCTGGTTTTTCAAGACATCCCCTTCGCGCATAGGAAATTTGTTGGATATGAGCGGAAGGGCCCTGGAAAGAGTTTTGTATTACGAGGACTACATAGTTATTGACCCCGGTGAAACAACCCTGAAGAAAAAGCAGCTTTTGCCAGAGGCAGAATATCAAAAATACCTCGCCCAGTATGGCGTGAAGTTCACGGCCAAGATGGGTGGCGAGGCGATAAAGGGTCTTTTGAAAGAGCTTGATCTGGCTAAAATGACTGCTGCCTTACGCAAACAGGTTGAAGTTGTAACGTCAAAACAAACAAAGTTAAGATTGGTTAAAACGTTAAGAATAGTAGAATCCTTCAGGAAGTCAGGAAACAAGCCGGAGTGGATGGTTTTGGATGTCGTTCCGGTTATCCCTCCTGATTTAAGGCCCCTGGTGGCCTTGGATGGGGGTAGGTTTGCTACTTCTGACCTGAATGATTTATATCGCCGGGTAATAAATAGAAATAACCGCTTGAAGCGCCTGCTGGAACTCAAAGCTCCGGATATTATCATTCGCAACGAAAAGAGGATGTTGCAGGAAGCAGTGGACGCCCTCTTTGACAATGGCCGCCATGGAAGGGCAATCCTGGGACCGGGCAACCGGCCGTTAAAGTCATTAAGTGACATGCTGAAAGGTAAGCAGGGCCGCTTTCGTCAAAATCTGTTGGGCAAAAGGGTTGATTACTCCGGGAGAAGCGTGATAGTGGTTGGGCCTGAACTTAAGATTAACCAGTGCGGGCTTCCCAAAAAGATGGCCCTGGAATTATTTGAACCATTTATTATCAAAAAGCTCAAAGAAAGGGGTCTGGTCCACACTATCAAAAGTGCCAAGAAAATGGTAGAAAAGGTTAAACCGGAGATATGGGACGTACTGGAGGAGGTAGTGAGTGAACGTTTGGTTTTGCTTAATCGCGCGCCTACGCTACATCGCCTGGGGATACAGGCATTTGAGCCGGTCTTGATAGAAGGAAAGGCAATTCAGATTCACCCCCTGGTTTGCAGTGCGTTCAATGCTGATTTTGACGGAGACCAGATGGCTGTCCACGTACCGTTGTCAACAGAGGCGCAGATGGAGGCCAGGATTTTGATGTTTGCCCCCAATAATATATTTTCTCCTGCTGATGGACGGCCGATTGATACCCCCACCCAGGATATAATCCTGGGTTGTTATTATTTAACCAAAGAAAAGCCTGGAGAAAAAGGAGAGGGAAAAATATTTTCTGACCCCGATGAAGTAATTATTGCCTATTCAGACAAAGAGGTCGGTCTGCATGCCAGGATTAAAGTAAGGATTGACGGGAAGATTATCGAAACCACAGTTGGCCGTGTCCGTTTTAATGATATCTTTCCGGAGAATTTTCCATTTTTCAATGAGTTGCTTAATAAATCGAAACTTAACGATATTATTATAGATTGTTACAAACAATTTGGCCACTCGGCAGTGATTTTAATTCTGGATAAGTTAAAAGAGATTGGATTTGAAGAGGCAACGAGATCCGGCCTATCGATTTCTATCAGTGGTTTACGGGTGCCTCCGCAGAAAGCCGAATACATAAATGAGGCCAGAAAAGAAGTAGTAAGTATTGAAGACCAATATCGTAAGGGCTTGATTACAAACAGAGAAAGATATAATAAGATTGTTGATATCTGGACGCGGACTACTGATCGACTTTCTAATGAGATATTCAAAATACTTGACCCGTTCAATCCGGTTTTTATGATGGCCGATTCCGGCGCCCGTGGATCCCGGCAGCAGATTAAACAGCTTTGCGGAATGCGGGGATTGATGGCTAAACCATCCGGCGAAATTATCGAAAACCCGATTACCTCCAATTTCCGTGAAGGTCTGACCGTGCTGGAGTATTTCATTTCTACCCACGGTGCCCGTAAGGGCCTGGCCGATACGGCGTTAAAGACAGCCGATTCTGGATATTTAACCAGAAGGTTAGTAGATGTGGCCCAGGATGTTATTGTCAGAGAAATCGATTGCGGAACGCTGAATGGCATTATGGTTGAGGCCATTATCGAAGGCAATGAGGTAATAGTGGGCTTGAAAGAAAGGATAGTGGGCAGGGTTGCCCTGGATAACGTAGTAGATGTGATTACTGATAAGGTCATTGTCCACTCCGGGGAAGAGATTAATCAGGCGATGGCCCAGCAGATAGAAGCTGCCTCCGTTGAGAAAATTCGCATCAGGAGTGTATTAACCTGCGAGACATCCCATGGCATATGTGCTAAATGTTACGGCAGAAATCTTGCCAGCGGCAGGTTGGTTGAACTGGGTGAGGCAGTAGGTATTATTGCCGCCCAATCCATCGGAGAGCCCGGCACCCAGCTTACGATGAGAACCTTTCACATTGGAGGAACTGCCAGCAGGGTTGCTGAACAATCATTTACCAAGGCCAAAAATGAAGGGACGTTGAGATTTCACAATCTGAAGATTGTTAAATCCAGTTCAGATGAAATGATTATTTTGAACAGGAATGGACAGATTAGTATTCATGATTCAGAAGGCAGGGAATTGGAAAGACATACCATTCCCGGCGGGTCAAAGATACTGACGAATGAAGGAGAGAAGGTTAAAAAAGGAAAGATTTTTGTCAGATGGGATCCCTATACCACCCCTGTTCTTACAGAAGTTAAAGGCAAAGTCAAATTTGAGGATGTTGTTCGCGATGTAACCATGAAGGAAGAACTGGATACGACTACCGGTTTGACAGAGAGAGTTATCATTGAACATAAAGAGGATTTACATCCACAGGTTGTTATTTATGGGGCAAAAAGAGAAATTTTGGCTTTTTATCCTATGCCGGTAGGGGTACATATTGTGGTCAGGCATGGTCAACGGGTTAAGGCGGGTGATTTACTGGCAAAGACGCCGCGTAAGATTGCCAAGACCAAGGATATTACTGGCGGACTTCCCAGAGTGGCAGAGCTGTTTGAGGCCAGGCGGCCCAAGAATCCGGCTGTTATCAGCGAGATTGATGGAGTAGTCGAATTTGGTGAGGCGGCCAAAGGACAGAGGAAGATTGTTGTTAAGAGCACAACCGACATGAAAAAAGAATACGTTGTCCCCCACGATAGACATCTTAATGTTTATAAAGGCGATAAGGTAATGGCTGGTGAACAGTTGGTAGAAGGCCCAATAGTCCTGCAGGATATTTTAAGGGTTTGCGGAGATAAACGTCTTCAGGATTATTTGGTTAGAGAAATTCAGGAGGTCTATCGATTACAGGGCGTTAAGATAAATGATAAACATATTGAGGTTATCGTTAAACAGATGCTCAGAAAAGTAATGATTGAGGACTCCGGCGATACAGAGTTTCTGGTGGGCGAATATATAGATAAGTTTAAATTCCGCGAGGAAAATGAAAAGTTAATCAAGAAGGGTAAACGACCGGCCAAGGCTGTTCCTTTATTGCTGGGGATTACCAAGGCGTCTTTAGGTACAGAAAGTTTTATTTCGGCGGCCAGTTTTCAGGAGACGACCCGGATTTTAACAGATGCAGCTGCTCGAAGCAGGAAAGATAATTTGTTGGGGCTTAAAGAGAATGTTATTATGGGTCATCTTATTCCAGCTGGGACAGGATTTAGGGGCCACCAGGACATCGAAATAGTAAGGGAAGCGATAAAGGAAACCGCAAATAATGCCGACGATAAATCAACTGATTAAAAAGGCCAGAAAAAGGACTTTCAAGAAGACAAAATCTAAGGCACTGGAAGGTTCTCCTCAGAAAAAGGGGGTTTGTATCCAGGTCAAGACGCAGACTCCCAAGAAGCCTAATTCAGCCTTGCGTAAGGTAGCGAGAGTCCGCTTAACCAATAATATAACAGTAACTGCTTATATCCCGGGTGTCGGACATAATCTTCAGGAACATTCAATAGTAATCATCAGGGGCGGAAGGGTTAAGGATTTGCCGGGAGTGAGGTATCACATAATCAGGGGTTTGCTGGATACCGCGGGAGTGACAGACCGGAAGAAGTCGCGGTCCAAATATGGAGTGAAAAGAACGAAGCAATGAGAAAGCAAAGAGCACCAAAACGGGAAGTAGCCAAAGACCCGAAGTGCAACAGTAAATTGGTTTCCCGGCTTATTAATACAATAATGATTAGTGGGAAGAAATCAACAGCTGAAAGGATTGTCTACGGCTCTTTTGATATTATCCGCCAGAAAATCGACAAAGAAGATCCTGTAGAGGTTTTCAAAAAGGCGATTGATAATGTTAGACCCCTCCTCGAAGTAAAGGCAAGAAGAATAGGGGGAGCTACTTATCAGGTTCCGATCGATGTAAGCCCGAATAGAGGAACATCCCTGGCGTTGCGCTGGATAAGAAATTTTTCCAGGGTGAAAAAAGGCAAAAGTATGAAGGAAAAACTAGCCGATGAAATAATTGCTGCCTATAAAAAAGAGGGTTCGGTGATAAAGAAAAGAGAAGATACCCATAAGATGGCCGAGGCCAATAAGGCCTTTGCGCAGTATAGGTGGTAACAAATATAAGTTGCTAAACTGAAAAATCAAGAAATAATTATAATCACAGATAGAAATTTTGAACAGACCAGAGAAGGACGAGTAATGCCCCGAGAGTTTTCTATAGAAAAGACACGCAATATCGGAATAGTGGCCCATATCGATGCCGGTAAGACTACCACTACTGAGAGGATACTTTACTATACCGGTAAGTCATATAAAATGGGTAGCGTTGACGAGGGGACTGCTACGATGGACTGGATGGAGCAGGAAAAAGAGAGAGGAATAACTATTACCTCTGCAGCTACTACCTGTTTCTGGCG
>JAUWXU010000007.1 GCA_030616145.1 Candidatus Omnitrophota bacterium
GTGGTAGCCCTCAGCCAGGAATTAAATATCCCGCCGGTAGATCTTTCCAAACTGCAGATTAAACCAGAGATTATAAAACTTATCCCCAAGCAGGTAGTTCAACATTACAGATTGGTACCTGTTTCTAAGATTGGCAAGACCTTGACGGTGGCGATGAGTGATCCTTTAAATGTCTTTGCTATGGATGACATAAAGGTAGTGACCGGTTTCAGCATAAGACCGATTATAGGCACCGAGAAAAGCATTGAACGGGCGATTGAACAATATTATCAGGCTCCGACGGCTGAGATTATCGAAGATATTATTAAAGATGCAGCAAAGTCCAGGATGGAAATAATAATTGAAGATACAAAGGAAAGGGGGGATGATTCACAGGAGTTACTGCACCTGGCTCAGGAGACCCCGGTAATTAAAATAACAAATGTGCTGTTAGGTGAGGCCATAAAAAGAAGGGCCAGCGATCTTTTGATTGAGCCTTTAGAAGATGACTTGCGGATAAGATATAGAGTGGACGGAATTCTGCAGGAGGCCAAGGCACCGCCCAAAAGTATGCAGAACGCCCTGATCAGCCGCATCAAGGTGATGTCGCAATTAAATATCGCTGAAAGACGTCTGCCGCAGGACGGAAGGTTTAAGGTAAAGATAGGCCAGAGGATGGTGGATTTTAGGGTTTCTATTATTCCGTCCAGTTTTGGAGAAAAGGCGGCTTTGAGGGTGCTAGACAAAAAGGCCCTGATGCTGGAGATGGATAAGCTGGGTTTTGAACAAGACTCTGTTAAAAAAATAGAAGAGGCCTCTTCCCGACCCCATGGTATGATCTTGATGTGCGGACCTACCGGTTGCGGGAAGACTACAACGCTATACTCTATTTTGAAATATATTGACCGGCCGGAAAAGAACATTATTACTGTTGAGGACCCTGTTGAATATCAGTTGCCCGGCATAAATCAGGTTACCTATCGTGAGGATATAGGACTTACATTTGCCAGCGCCCTGAGGTCTATTTTGAGGCAGGACCCTGATATAATTATGGTAGGAGAAATCAGAGATTCCCAGACAGCGGATATAGCTATCAAGTCAGCACTTACCGGACATTTAGTCTTGAGTACCCTTCACACTACTGACGCAGCCGGTTCCATAGTTCGTTTGACCAATATGGGAATAGAAGGGTTTCTGATCGCATCCTCGCTTATAATGGTAGGTGCCCAGCGATTGGTTAGAAAACTTTGCTCAGCCTGCAAGGAGTCCTATGAATTAGGCCAGGACTTAAAGAAAAAATTAGGATTAAACGCAGATGGAAAACTGCTGTTTTATCGACCCAAAGGATGCGAGGCATGCAATAGTACCGGCTATATCGGCCGGATAGGGATTATTGAGGTATTGATGTTAACCCCGGCCATAAAGGAATTGGTTATGAAAAAGGGCTCAGAGGCAGAGATCAAGATTGCTGCCCGGAAGGCGGGGATGGCTACCCTGCGTGAAAATGGATTGGCTAAGGTGAAGGCCGGTATTACCAGCTTAGAAGAGGTTATGCGGGTGACTGCTGCTGACCGACCGCTGTAAAGGTAGTGTCAGAGTGTCAAAGTAAGAGGAGAATAAGGTGGTTAAATCTCTCAAGGAAAGGGTAACCGAGATATTGATCGAGAGTAAGTTGATAACTCCCCAGGACTTGGATAAGGCCATTAAAATCCAGAAAAAAAAGGGAGGGAGAATCAGGGATGTCTTAATTGAGCAGGGAGCAGTTTCAGAAAAGGACTTAATGGCCTGCCTCGGTGAAGAGCTGGGGATTCCCCCGATCAACCTTGCTAAGTATAAGATTAATCCCGAACTGGTCAAATTAATTCCTGAGCGGGTTGCCAGCTATTATCAGGTTATTCCTATTTCCAAAATAGGAGGTATGCTTACGCTGGCGATGAGCGATCCATTAAATGTCTTTGCCCTGGATGATATAAAACGTATCACCAAATGTGAGATAAAGCCGGTTATTGCAACCTCTGAGGATGTCATAGCAGCGATTAGTTCTCATTATAATGCACCTAGCCGGATGGAAGAGGTTCTGGAAAAGGCAGAAGAAGAGGAAATTGAGGTAGTAGGAACAGAAGAAAAGGAAAGGGAACTGGTAAACATTGCTGAGGTAACTAAGGACAGCAAGGAGGCTCCGATAGTGAAGATGGTTGATTTGGTGCTGAGTGAGGGATTAAAGAGACGGGCCTCGGACATCCATATCGAGCCATATGAAGGGAAATTGCGCATTCGTTACCGCATAGATGGAAACCTGACTGAGGCCTTTAGCCCGCCCAAGGCCATCGAGAACGCAATCATTACCCGGCTCAAGATTATGTCTAACTTGGACATTACCGAACGCCGGCTCCCCCAGGACGGAAGGTTCAAAGTAAGAGTCCGGAATAAAGAAGTAGATTTCAGGGTTTCCAGCCTGCCGATAAGTTTTGGGGAGAAGATAGTCCTTCGGGCCCTGGATAAGTCCAACTTACAGGTAGGCCTGGATAAGCTGGGATTTTTACCCGGGCCACTGGAGGCATTCAAAAAGATTATAAAGGAACCCTACGGGATGATATTGATTACCGGTCCTACCGGTTGTGGAAAATCAACCACGCTTTATTCAATCCTTAATCAGTTGAATACTCCTGATAAAAATATAATGACGGTTGAAGACCCGGTGGAATATCGTATTAACGGTATAAGCCAGATGCAGGTAAGAAGTAACATCGGGCTTGATTTTGCCAGCGGGCTGAAGTCAATATTACGCCAGAGTCCTGATGTAATATTGGTCGGCGAAATAAGAGATTTTGAGACTGCGGATACAGCTATCAAGGCCGCTCTTACCGGCCAGATTGTCTTTTCGACCCTGCACACAAATGATGCCTCCAGCGCTCCTACCCGGCTTATTGATATGGGGGTTGAGCCGTTTTTGATTGCCTCTTCCCTGATTATGGTGGCGGCCCAGCGTCTATGCCGCAAGATCTGTCCAAGCTGTAAGGAACCCGTTAAGATTCCTCAGGAGGTCCTGGACAGGATAGGCCTGAAGTTCAAGCCCGGAGAGAAAAAGGAATTTTATCACGGGAGAGGATGTAAGATGTGCAATCAAACCGGCTACTATGGCAGGATGGGGACCTTGGAGATTTTGACCATTGATGACCATGTAAGAGATTTAATTATTAACAGGGTTTCGTCTGATGAGATAGAAAGATATGCCTGCAGTAAAGGTATGAAGTTGCTCAGAGAAAATGCCCTGGAGAAGTTTAAGCGCGGTATGACCACCCTAGAAGAGGTGCTGAGAATAACTACTGAGGAATAAAATCAGTTAATTGGTGAGTATTTTTTTGAGAATTTTTTTAAGATTCTTTTGATTAACCAATTAACCAAAATGGATTTTTCAGGAGATAGTATGCCATCTTTTAAATATGTAGCCAAAGATAAAAATGGACAGACAGTCAATGGTTCTGCAGAGGCGAACAATGTTGCCTCCCTGATTGCTTCTTTAAGGGAAAAAGAATTGGTGATTATCTCCGTTAATGAAGAAAAAAAAGGAAAAAAAGGCATTGGTTCAAAAGGTGGAAGGATAAAATCCGATGATTTGATTATATTTTCCCGGCAGTTGGCTACCATGGTAGATGCGGGTATAGCCCTGGTCCAAGGGCTGGATATCTTATGCGAGCAGGTTGAAAACAAGAAGTTCAATGCCATAATATCCAATATTCGCGATGATGTTGAAGGTGGAAGTAGTCTATCAGAGGCATTTAGCAAACACCCCCGGGTCTTTTCCACACTTTTCGTAAGTATGGTAAAGGCCGGGGAGTCCAGCGGGACCCTGGATTTGATCCTTGATAGGTTAGCCGGGTATTTAGAAAAGACCGGTGCCTTAGCCCGTAAGGTAAAGGCCGCCCTGGTCTACCCAGCGGTAATAACCATTATAGCGACAGGCATTACCCTTTTTCTTATCATCACAGTAGTTCCGGTGTTTAAAGGCATCTATGAAGGATTTGGTGCGGCATTACCCTTGCCCACCCAGATTTTACTTTCATTAAGTGATTTTCTAAGGCATTATTTTCTGTTGGCAGCGGCAGGATTAATTGTAATCCTTTTTCTTTTTAACCGGTACATCAAGACATCCGGGGGGAAATTAAGGTTTGACTGGATTAAGTTGAAATTGCCTGTTTTTGGTGTTCTGCTCAGAAAGGTAGCAGTGAGCAGGTTTTCAAGGACCCTCTCAACTTTAGTAAAAAGCGGAGTTCCCATTTTAAGGTCGTTGGAGATTGTAGCCAAGACTTCAGGGAACAGGGTTGTGGAGATTGCCGTAGAAAATGCCCGAAATAGCATTCGCGAAGGAGAAAATATCTCAGAACCATTGGCCAGAAGCGGCGTATTTCCGCCGATGGTAGTAAGGATGATCGGCGTGGGAGAAAAGACCGGCGAACTTGAAAAGATGCTCAGTAAGATTGCCGATTTTTATGATGAACAGGTAGATGCGGCTGTCTCAGGCCTTACCGCAATGATTGAGCCATTGATAATAGCATTCTTAGGGATAGTCATCGGCGGGATCGTTGTATGTATGTATCTGCCGATATTTCAAATATCAGAGCTTATTCAGATGTGAAAAAATAAAAACTCAGATACACACAGATTTGGTTAGCCGGTTGACGGGTTGAAGGAAAAAATAAAGAGTAACAATTAAACACTTAACTTTATCTATATACAGGATTTATTTTACTAAACGAATGATTTTTCTTGACAATAAACTGATTTTGTGATAACTTTTGTCAAAGGGGGTGAATAGAAAAAATGATGAGATTAATACGAAATAGCAAAGCTTTTACACTTGTTGAAATTTTAATAGTAGTAGCAATTCTGGGTCTGTTGGCAGCGATTGCCATTCCCAACTTGATAAAGGCCAGGGAAGGGTCAGCGGAAACCGCCTGCAAAATGAACAGGGCAGTAATCGCAGATGCGATAAGGATTTGGGCAACGAAAGAAAATAAGACTATTGCTGCGATGCAGGCAAAGTTTGGCGTATCACCCGCCACAAAGGACATAAGCACTCTTACTGGAGACAGTATCGAAATATATTTTGATCCACTAAGTGCAGTTTGTCCTTCAGATAGTACTCAGCACTATACATCTACAGTTGACGCCAATGGAAAGATAACAGTCGTCTGTCCTGTTGCTGCTCACATTTAATGATGAAGTATAAAATGAATTACAAAAAACAGCCCGGGCTAAACTCCGGGCTGTTTTTTTATAATGGGTGGGTTGGTTTAAGGAATTCTTAATATTTAGAATAGTATAGGGTTGGTCAACGCAATGGATAAAGAAGCATTCACATTGGTTGAAATTTTAATAGTAGTAGCAATTTTAAGTCTACTTCTTGCTGTTGCTGTGCCAAATATGATAAAGGCCAGAGGCGCAGCGATTGAAGATACCTGCAGGGCCAATAGGGGAGAGGTTGCAAAGACAATATCTACCTGGGCTGTAAAAATGAATTTGTCGGTTGAAGAGATGCAGAACTATTATGGTAGTGCCTCACCAGGGAGCAAGATAGCAACCGGAGCACGGGATAAAGGCGTGGTAGAAGATGGTTATCTTGATGCCTCAAATGTCTATTGTCCTGCACATTCCGGGGATGCTAGCTATGAGTATTCAGCCTGGATTTTGGACAGTGGGAGGGTGATAGTTGATTGTCCCGATCAAGGGCACTAATAGGCCTGTGTTTTCATAATAAATCAGACAAAAAGGGGTAGTGAAAACTACCCTTTTTTACTAACCCGCCAACCCGCTAACAGACTACACATTTATTTAGTGTATCTTTTTAATTCCAAGACGAAAAATTACTTGATATATCTACCTCAATATGTTATAGTTTTGAGCATAACCTAATGGGGGTAAGATGTATAAAAAAAACTCATTTACATTGGTGGAAGTCCTTATAGTAATTGCTATTCTGGGACTGTTGGCAGGTATTGCCATACCAAACCTGATAAAGGCCAGGGAGGGTGCCGAGGAAAATGCCTGTAAGGGCAATATGGCGATGATTGAGGCAGCAATAGAACAGTGGGCGTTAGACAATAATATAGCATCAGGCACAGATGTCGCAGCTAATCAATCCAGTTGGGATGACTATTTAAGAGATGGCACATTACCACCCTGTCCAGGTGGCGGTACATATTCTTATACTGGGGGAGGAAAAACTGGTGAGCTTTATGATGATTATGAAGTCCAATGCGATATCCATGGAGTTGCACAATGAAACTATTGAAATCTGATAAAAAAGGTTTTACTCTGGTTGAGGTAATTATCTCAGCAGCAATATTAGCAATAGTTACTATTTCCTTGTTGAATATTTTTGTGCTTAGTAAAATTGGCACTGCTAAGGCCAAGCATCGAATGAAGGCTATGAATTTACTTAGAGCCGAAATGGAATGGATAAAAGCACAGGATTATTTTGATATTTATGATTGGAAAGATAACCCAAGGCCGGATAAAAATAACATTGATAATGCTATCGGAACGGATGAATTACTTAATGATGTCATAACTACCAGTGTTGTCTCGGCAAATAATAATCTAATAGTTACCGTAAGCATTACCTGGGACGAAAAGAGATGGTTGGGGACAGGTCAACAAAGCGAGGATTTGGTTACTTTAATTAGTCCGTTTAATTAGTTCTTGGTAGGATAATACGTTTATGATTAATTTTAACTCCAGAGCTTTAACAATCATTGAGGTTTTAATTGCTTCAGCTATAATAGTTGTAGTGATTGCTGGGTCTTTATCTTTTTACTTGATAGCCCGTAGCGCATGGATGGATTGTAGTAAACGCGTGCCTTTACAGAGAAAGGCCAGTTTGGCAATGGAGAAAATGGTGAGGGGAATCAACGGCAGATATGGGATTAGAGAAGGAAGGGTTAGCACGCTTAATAGGGTGGCAAGCGACCACCTAGAGGTTACAGTGGATATGGACGATTCACCTACAGTGGAGGACTTAAGGACTATTAGTTTTTATAAAAGCGGTAATCAGTTAATCTACGGTCTAGATAACTCAGTTATTGCCGAGAAGGTCGATAGCTTGATATTTACACTTAAGGCATCTGATCCGGATGATCCGACCGCCGTAACGGACATAGTTATAATTGATTTAGGCATGCAGGATATGGTAAGGGATAGGCCTATAAGGGTTGATCTCCAGACCGAAGTGAGGTGTAGGAACTAGTGAGAAAAGAAAAAGTTGTCAGAGGCGTTGCTCTACTTATTAGTTTAATCTTTGCGGTAGTCTTAGGAATAGGTGCTGTAGCGGTTACCAAATTACATAGTACGGAGATTAGATTAATTCGCCGCCAAAACAATTCTACCCGCGCTTTTTATTTAGCCGAGGCGGGTATTCAAAAGGCCCTTTGGGTAATCAGTAATCATCCAGACTGGGCAAATACCGATCTTACCACTGAGGCCAATAGAGATAAACACGGTCTTGATTTTACTGTTGACACAATAACCGGCGATGCCTCAACTAAAACTATTACCTGTAGCAGCATGGGTATTCGACAAATTCAGGTTCAAGCCCAGTCAGATAATTGGCTAAATAAGATTCCGGCAGCTGTATATTCAAAAGGCGTGGTAAAGATTCATTTTGAGAAACTAAGGAAGGATGGTACCTCTAGGGATGCTTGCGCCTTTATTGATGGTGGAAGTATGCCTGGTATTTACAGCACCGATGATGTAACATCAAAAAGGGAAGGAGAGGGACGGATTTTGGGCACCCCCCCTATATTAGAAAATCAAAATGTGCCTGAAGGTCTCCAGGATGGGATATGGGATACTTTTGATATTAATGCCTTAAGGGAAATAGCCAAAGCAAACGGCACTTATTTCTCTGCAGATGAAACCGCTGATGATTACAATAACCCCTATAATAAAAGGGGTAAATATACTCTCCCGGTGGAACTAGATGATGAGACAAAAATAACTGAAGGGGTGTTTTTCTTTGATGCTAGGAATGGAGAACCTTTAAGTGATGAGTTAGAACCCAGGAATAGAATAAAGGTAAAGCTGGAAGGCACTACTGAACTGGTCAAAGGTGTGATAGTGGTGGTGGGTGACCTGCAGATAAAGGATACAAATAATTATGATTTCTTATTTGATGGCGTAATCTTGGTTTTAAATGACTTAAAAATAGATGATAAGAAAACTCATCGGCGCGGTGGCACCAATGATAGTGATATTTTCATAAAGGGTGCTATTTTAACCGATAACATCATTGAAAAAAGAAAAGGACGCAAGAAGGAGAAACCCGCCGTTAGTATAAAAAATGCCACTATTGAATATGACGCAGGTGCAATAACTAAGGCCTCATCTTCTTGTTGGACTGTAATTCCTGGAACTTGGCAAGAAAGGTAAGCAACTAATGAAAAAAGAAAAAGCTATCAAAGGCGTTGCCCTGCTTATTACTATAGCCTTTGTAGTAATTTTAGGAATAGGTGCGGTAGTAATTGCCAGATTACATAGTACCGGAATTAGGTTGGCTCGCCGTCAAAAGAATTCTACCCGTGCTTTTTATATTGCTGAGGGAGGATTTGAACGGGCGCGTTATGACCTTGACCAGGATGAGGACTGGATGGACGGCGACATAAAAGGGATGAGTAGTCCTCTTGGTGGCGATACAGCCAATTTTTACTTACTTGATTATGACCAGATTGATCCCGTAATAAGGACTTCATTAGGGGGAGAGTTTACCGTGTGGCTGAAAAATGTAGCAGGTGAGCCTGCTGAGATTTGGATTAAATCAAGAGGAGATTATCAGAATGAAACAAGAGGGGTTAAAGCCAGGCTGAAATCAAGCAGGCGTTTTGCCAGCCCAAGCGGGATTACATCGGCTATAATAGCTGGTGGCAGTGTGGACATTAAAGGGAGCGTTGAGGTAAATGGAGACATTGAAGAAAATACAGATATTTCTTTTGAAAATGTCTTTGGTGTGAATATGGCAGAGATGGAACAGCTCGCCCAAAGCAACTATCCGGACACTTATTACACCACATCTTTTGGTAACGACTTTGCCGGGGGAATTACCTGGATTAAACCCAATGCAACCGATCCTAAAATTACAGATAATACATGGAATGGCAGCGGGCTTCTCATTGTGGAAGATAATCTAAAGATAACCGGGGGTACCTTCAATGGGGTAATCTGGGTTGTCGGTACTTTGGATATAAGCGGCAATCCCGTGATAAACGGCAGCATATTTGTAGAGTGCGAAGCGACAATTGAAACAACCCTTACAGGAAACCCGACGATAACTTATGATCAGGAAGCAATAGGTAATACTTTTGGTATCTTAACTTCACTACCTTCGGTGATTGAATTATGGCAGGAGGAATAAGCTTCTTTATCTTATGTTTAAAATCAGACCTTTAAAGAAAAAGGCAGGTATAGGCCTGGATATTGCCTCTGGCGAGATCAGGGTGGTTGAGCTGGCTAGAAAGAATAATTTATTTCAGCTCTCACGTTTTGGCATTGAGCCAGCAGGAGGTGCCAAAGACAAAACAGCCCTGGCAGAAGTTATTAAAAAAGCAATGGATAAAGCCGGAATAACCTCTAAAGAGGTAAATACCTCTGTCTCCGGTCAGTCAGTAATAGTCAGATATATTGAACTTCCCAAGATGACCAAAGAGGAACTGGATGGTGCTATCAGGTTTGAGGCAGAAAGATACGTCCCTTTTAATATAAATGATGTAGTTTTAGACTGCCAGATTTTAAAAGAGCTGCAGGATGGTAAGATGCAGGTACTATTGGTAGCGGCAAAGAAAGACATTGTTAATGACCGGATTAAACTTCTGGAGGCCGCAGGACTTAAGCCGAATTTAATTGACATAGATTCCTTTGCCTTGATAAATTCATTTCAGAGAGCTAATCCCCGGGAGGCTACTGGCACAGTTGTCCTTCTTAATCTAGAGGTAGGGTTAATCAGTATAAACATACTCAAAGACAATATATCCTGTTTTACCAGGGATATCTTTTTGGACACAAACCTCAGCGCTGAAGGTGCGGATACCGGCTCAAAGGTGATTGAAGAACTAATCAAGGAGGTTCGGCTTTCTTTTGATTATTATGAGAATCAATTTGAAAAGGATATTGGAAAAATCTTCGTAAGCGGAGAATTATCAGATTCCGGCGGTTTTGTTGAACCCTTGAGACAGAACCTGAAAATGGAGATTATTGGTTGGGACCCCGTGAAAGATCTGGAACTGGACCCGGCTGTAGATAAGAAGAAATTGGCTGATGTATCAAAGAAATTAACAATAGCCATTGGGTTAGCATTGAGAAAAAATTAAAATGCAGAATCGCAGGGGAAAAGAAATTAATAAAAAGAATTTATGATTGAAATAAATCTTCTACCAAAGGAATTGCAGAAAAAGAAAGGGCTGGATTTATCGGGGAGCCCTATTTTGCCAGTGGGGGGAGGCATCGTAATAGTTTTATTCGTGCTGAGCTTTAGCCTAGTTGCGATGACACATCATTATCAGGCCCGGTTCAAAAGATTGACTAAAGAATTACAGGACAAAAGTCCTTCCAAGAATGAAGCGGTTAAACTCCAGGCGGAGATTAAACGGCTCGAATCAAAAAAGAAGGTAATAGACCAATTAGCAAAACGCAAATTTTTCTGGGCAGAAAAGTTGAATCTGATCAGCGATTTGATCCCGATGGGGGTCTGGCTTAGCGACCTTTCTTTTGACGAAGCAAAGGAAGGAGGGCTTCTGAGGCTAGACGGCATGGCGGTTTCTTACAAAGACCAGGAGATGATTAATCTGGTTACGCTGTTTATGGAGAATCTCAAGCAGAATGAGGATTTTTATAAGGACTTTAAAACCATAGAATTGGGGCCAATCCGCAGGATAAAAAGCGAGAATGTGGATGCAATGCAGTTTAGTATAATCTGTCAGTTTAAAAAAGAGTAATCACGGATTAGCACGGATTCAGATACTAGATACTAGATAATAATCAGTCAAATGTGGAACCAGGATGGATAAAAGCAAAATAGATATAACTAATATAACTAAATTAATCAAGGAAAAGAATCAGGTTTTAGTTCTATTTATTCTGGTTATTGCGATTATATTAGCGGCTTATTTTTATTTCTTTTTAAAACCAGAGATAGGTGCCTTGCAAAAGGTTTTACCAGAGGTGGCAGGGCTCAATAAAAACATTAAGGAAGTTGATAAGCTTATAGATAATATTGACAGTTTTAAAATAAAGATTGCCGACTTAAAAGAAAAGGTTGGCCAATATGAGACCAGGCTGCCTACTAAAAAGGAAATCAGTTCAATATTAAACCATCTTTCGGCGCTTGCCTCTGAGGAAGATATTCAAATAACCGGGATTAAGGAATTAGAGACAATAAAAGGCGAGATACAGGAGGGAGAACAGGCCTATAGCGGTGTGCCGATAGAGATAGATATGAAATCCGGCTATCATCAGTTAGGGAGGTTTATCAGCGAGATAGAGAATTCAGACCGTTTAATGAAGATAGATGACCTGGAGATAAAATCTACTTCTGAGAATTTAACCGAGCATAACGTCAAGCTCATTATCAGTTCTTTTGTTTTGGTGAAGGAATGAAAAAGAATTTTTGGTTTATGGTCTGGTGTCTGGTGTTTGGGGTCTGGTGTCTGGGGTCAACACTCACGAATAGTTATGCTGCCGGGGAACGCTTCATTTATGATAGTAAAAACAAGAGGGATCCGTTTATTCCTTTGGTTGGAAAAGGCATGCGGCTTTTGGTTCCGCAGGAAGCAAAATCCATTGAAAACATAATCCTGGAAGGAATAGTCTTTGACCCGGAGCAAGCTTCGTTAGCGATAATTAATGGCGAGATTTTCAAGGAAGGTGACTCCATAGGAGGTTTTATACTCAGCGAGGTAACAAAATAGAGTGTTATTTTAACGAAAGATGAGAAGGATTATACTATTATCTTGATTGAGGAGGAATAAATAAATGATAAATAAAAGACCATTCCAAATCGTGATAATAAGCATTGGGTTGTTAATGGCCGGTTTTATTATGCAGGCCACAGCACAGGAAGAAGGACCTCCCGGGAGTGCTATTCCCGCCCTCGAGGTAAAGCCCGAGGCAGTGCCTGAGGCAATTTTTAAGGTAAAAATTAAGGTAGGGCCTGAGGAAACTCCAGCGGCAGAATCTGAGTTAATCGTGGAAAATGAGTTAGCCCCGGGCCATATTACAATGAGCTTTAAAGATGCAGACATCCGGAACGTGTTGAGGGCTATCGCTGATAAAGGCGGGATAAACATTATAGCCGGTCCGGAGGTAAGAGGAACAGTTACTGTCCGGCTGGTTGACGCCCCCTGGGAAAAAGCCTTGAAGGTTATTTTAAGTACCTATGACTTTGGTTGCGAGCGTGACGGCAACATAATTACCGTTACTACCCTTAAAAAATTAACTGTCAAGAGAAAGGAAGAGCAGGAACTTGCTGGGGTTGAGCCGGTAGTAACCAGGGTTTTTAAACTCAAGTACGTAGATGCCGGAGATGTTGCAGCCCTTTTAAAAGACCAGGTTTCAGAACGGGGAGTAATAACTGTCCTGGAGG
>JAUWXU010000033.1 GCA_030616145.1 Candidatus Omnitrophota bacterium
TCAAGCGTCTTAAGTTGAATGCCACAGAAAGACATTATCGCAGTTCTGTTAGCAGAATTAAGAGATTGATTGAGCAGGGTGATACCTATCAGGTCAATTATACTATGAAATATAAGTTCGACTTTCGGGGTTCTCCTTATCAGTTATATTATGATCTGAGGAACAATCAATCCGCTTCTTATTGCGCGTTTATAAAAACAGGAGGACTTTCTGTCCTTTCTTTTTCACCTGAATTATTTTTTAGAAAGCGAGGCCGTCGTATAGAGGTAAAACCGATGAAAGGGACCACCGGCAGAGGCAGCAATCTGAGCGAAGACAGAAAAAATAGTTCTGTCTTGCGAAACGACCGCAAAAACCGGGCAGAAAATATAATGATAGTGGATTTATTAAGAAATGACCTGGGCAGGATATCCGAAATAGGAAGTGTAGGAGTCTCTTCTAAATTCTCTATTGAAAAATATGAAACCCTTTTTCAGATGACCTCAACAATAAAAAGCATCATAAAAAGAGACATATCTTTCTATCAGTTATTCAAGAGCATTTTCCCTTCCGGTTCTGTAACCGGGGCGCCCAAGATACGCACGATGCAGATTATAAATGATATTGAAAAAGAGGAACGAAACCTTTATACTGGGTCAGTAGGGCTTATTATGCCCAATCAGGATGCGGTCTTTAATGTAGCTATTCGCACTATTCTTCTGAGGCATCGAAAAGGAGAGATGGGTGTAGGCAGTGGCATTGTCTATCCATCTATAGCCAGCGGGGAATATCAAGAGTCTAAACTTAAAGGAACCTTTCTTACCCACCGGAAACAAGAATTCCAGCTGATTGAAACGATGCTCTGGTCGAAAAAAACAGGCTTTTTTCTCCTCAGGCGTCACCTTAAGAGATTAAAGGAATCTGCCAAATACTTTGGATTTTCTTATAATCAAAGAAATATCAGGGAGTTTTTGAAGAAAAAGAGGAGAGGGCTGGAGGATTGTTATCGCTATAAGATCCGGTTGTTGTTATTTAGAGACGGGCACGTCGCTATTTTCCGGAACAGGATAAATAAAAGGATAAATCGTAGACCCGCAAAGATAATCATTTCTAACAAACTCGCTAGATCCAACGATGTCTTCTTACGGCACAAGACAACCAATCGGAAACTTTATGACCAGGAATATAGGAATTTTAAGAGATTGGGATATTTTGATGTCATTTTTCAAAATGAAAAACAGGAAGTTACCGAAGGCGCTATTTCAAATATATTTATTAAATCCAATGGAGTTTATTATACTCCTTCGCTTGACAGCGGGCTCTTGAACGGGATATATAGACAATATCTGATCGATGGAAAGTTAGGGTGTGTTCGGGAAAAAAGATTAAGCTTGAATGATATAAAAAATGCCAGTAAAATATACTTGACCAATTCTATAAGGGGGATGGTCGAGGTCCGGTTGGAAAGGGCAGCAGGTTTGCGGAACAGGTAAGAAAAAAAGGGGTTAGGTCTCAACATTCGAGAGAGTAACGAGGCAAGAATGTTAAAAATAGAGAATTTAACGGTTAAGATATCAGGCAAAGAGGTGTTAACTGAAGTAACCCTTGAGGTCAAGAAGGGCCAGAGGATGGCCTTTTTAGGTCCCAATGGTTCAGGCAAGACCTCACTACTTATGGCCGTCATGGGTTTTTCTGATTATGAAGTTACGCAGGGGAACATCATATTCAATGGCAGGAGAATAAATGGGTTATCTATCGATCAGCGGGCACGATTGGGTATTGGCGTAATGTTCCAGCGCCCGCCGACAGTAAGGGGAGTGAAGCTCAGGCAGATGATTGGCTTAGCACACAAAGGAGGCTTTGATACTGAAAAAGAGGCCGCCGGGCTTGGCTTAAGAGAATTTTTGGATAGAGATATGAACGCAGGGTTTTCCGGCGGGGAGATAAAACGTTCTGAGTTGCTGCAGCTTTTGGTATCTTCGCCGCAAATGTGTATGTTTGATGAACCGGAGTCAGGGGTCGATCTGGAAAACATAGCATTGGTAGGCAAGGCAATAAATCGCATACTTGATAAAAATAGAAATAATGCGGCTTTAATTATTACCCATACCGGTTATATATTTGACTATGTCAAACCAGATGCAGGTTGTGTCATAGTCGGTGGCAGGCTTCATTGTCTTGGCGACCCGATGAAGATATTGGAGACAGTCAAAAAACACGGTTATGAATGGTGTATAACATGCGAAGGCAAAAAACCAAAAAAGAAATCTCCGAGGCCCAAAAGATAGATATTGCGTCCTACGGGGTCAGGACTAAATCTAGGAGCTACCTGGAAAATCTACAGAACCTTAGCCTCGACCAGAGAAAGAATATGTTATCCGCCGGAGTTGACCCATCGCAGAAAGCCCGCTCGGGCAGCTATATCCAGATGGACCACAGCGTAGTGTATTCAAAAAGCCTTTATTCCGGTCTTGAGGTGATGAGCACTACTGAAGCACTGAAAAAACATCAGTGGCTGGATAATTATTTCTGGAGGTTGGTATCAGTAGATGCCGATAAATTTACCAGGCAGGCACAAATCCAACCGCATCATGGTTATTTTTTGAGGGCGCTTCCGGGCGTAAAGGCGGTTTATCCATTACAGGCATGCCTCTTCATAAACGATAATAATATAATTCAGAACGTCCATAATGTAATAATTGCAGAGGAAGGTTCAGATCTACAGGTTATTACTGGTTGTGCCACAGCAAGCGATGTCAAAAGAGGTCTTCACATAGGTATTTCAGAATTTTATATTAAAAAGGGTGCAAGATTAACCTTTACCATGGTTCACAATTGGGCTGAAGATGTTTCTGTTCGACCTCGGACCGTTGCTTTGGTTGAAGAGGGTGGGACATTCCTGTCGAATTATATCTGCCTTAAGCCGGTAAGAAATTTGCAGATGTACCCTAAGGCCGAGTTAGTAGGCCGGAACGCTTTAGCTCGATATAATTCTATTCTGTTCGCGCATCCCGGTACGCATCTGGATGTAGGTTCAGGAGTAATATTAAAGGCAGAGGGTTCAAGGGCCGAAGTTATAACCCGGGCGGTTTCAGCCGGGGGGGATATTATTGCCAGAGGTCGTTTAAAAGGAGAGGCAGAAGGAATAAAGGCACACCTTGAATGCCTGGGGCTTATATTAAGCGATGAAGGTCTGATACATGCCATACCTGAGCTGGAAGGAACTGTTAGGGGAGTAGATCTGTCCCATGAAGCAGCAGTGGGCAAGATTGCCAAGGATGAGATAGAATATCTTATGGCTAAGGGGTTGAGCAGTGGTGAGGCACAGGCAGCCATTGTCAGGGGTTTTCTGGATACATCGATAATGGGTTTACCGGCCACACTTCAAAAAGAAATAGATAGTGCTATATCTGCCTGCGAAAAGAAGGCGTTTTAAGTCGGTTATAAAATATGAATGTATTGGGAATAAATGGAAGCCCCAGAATAGGTGGAAATACAGATATCCTGCTTGATAGGGTTTTGGAGGGAGCGGCCCGGCAGGGGGGTAATACAGAAAAGGTCATCTTGAATGACCTTAAATTTTGTCCTTGCCAGGAATGTGAAGATATAATCAGAGATAGTGTTTGTATAATAGACGATGATTGGCATCAAGTCTATAAAAGAATAAAAAATGCTGATGCCATAATTCTGGCCTCACCGATATTTTTTGGAAGCATTAGCGCCCAGTCAAAAATGATGATAGACCGCTTCCAGTGTGTCTGGAGGGCAAAATATATGCTGAAAAAGGACATTTTTAACCGGAGAAAAAAAGGCGGATTTATCTCTGTGCAGGCCTCGGCAAGGAAAGATTTTTTTGATAACGCGAAATCAATTGTCAAAAATTTTTTTGCTGTCATCAACGTAGATTATAAAGAAGAACTTTTTTGTCCGGGAATTGAGGAAAAGGCAGATATATTGAGATATCCCGATATTTTGAAAAAGGCCTTTGAGCTGGGGCAAAGGATTACTTCTGTTTAACAAATTGTGTAAAATTCAGCCTTGGATTAAGGAAATAGTGGATTTTAATAGCCTAAAAATAAGACTTGACAAAAAGCGGTTATTTTGCTACGTTAATTTGCATACAAATTGCATGGGTATATATAGAAATTATACGACAAAGACGTCGAAGAAAAAGACGTCTTTTTTTAATTCAGACACAATTTACAAAAATTAAAAATCTTATGAAAAAAATCGGCTTTGACAACAAAAAATATCTTAAAGAGCAATCTAGGGCAATCTTGGAAAGAGTTAAAAAGTTCGACCATAAACTCTATCTGGAATTCGGGGGAAAGCTCTGTTTTGACTATCATGCAGCGCGGGTCTTGCCGGGATATGACCCCCGGGCGAAAATGCGGCTTCTTAAGATGCTGGGAGATAAGGTCGAGATCATGTTTTGTGTTTATTCAAAAGACATAGAGATGGGCCGGCTGCGCGGTGACTTTGGGATGACCTATGATATTGCTACCTTATATATGATAGATGAATTAAAGGATTGGGGAATTGATGTGACCAGCGTAGTGTTGACGCGATTCAAAGGGGAGCCCCAGTCAATTCGGTTTAAGAAGCGCCTGGAGCGTAAGGGGATAACGACCTATATCCACAGTGAGATGGGTGGTTATCCGTCGGATGTGGATAAAATTGTCAGCGAAGAGGGCTATGGTAAAAATCAATATATTAAGACCAAAAAACCGATTGTTGTAGTTACTGCCCCTGGTCCGGGAAGCGGGAAAATGGCCACCTGTTTGTCTCAGATGTATCATAATCACAAAAGAGGAATTAAGTCGGGATTTGCCAAATTCGAGACATTTCCCATCTGGAGCCTTCCTTTAAAGCATCCGGTTAATGTGGCTTATGAGTCAGCTACCTGTGATTTAAGAGACTTTAATCTGGTGGATCCATTCCATCTGGAGACCTATAAGGAGAAGGCCGTCAGTTATAATAGAGATGCGGAGGCCTTTCCGATATTAAAGAAGATTTTAGAGAAGATTGTAGGGCAGGACAGGAGGACGTTGGTTTATAATTCTCCCACCGATATGGGGGTAAACAGTGCTGGTTTTGGTATTGTTGATGATAAGGTTGTGAAGCAGGCGGCCAAACAGGAAGTTATCTCCAGATATTTTCGCTACCAGCGTGAATTTATGCTTGGCCTGCAGAATAAGGATACAATAGAGCGGGCCAGAACCTTGATGGAAGAGCTGGGTTTGAAAGAAGAGGACCGAGTTACAGTAATTCCTGCCCGCAAGGCAGCTGCTCAGGCTAAAAAGAAAGGTAAAGGCCATAAGGGTATATTTTGCGGAGCGGCAATAGAATTAAAGAACGGCAAAATTATTACCGGTAAAAATTCACCACTTTTACATGCTGGTTCAGCAGCCGTCCTTAACGCGATAAAAAAATTGGCCCGAATACCTGATAAAATAGACCTTCTCCCCAAGGTAATCATTAACAATATCAGAACCCTTAAAAAAGATACTCTGGGTATGAAATCGGAAAGTTTAGATTTAGAGGAGATATTGGTAGCCCTTTCGATAAGCGCTACTACTAATCCTGCTGCCGAGGCAGGAATGAAGAAGTTAGAGGAACTAAACGGCTGCCAGATGCACATGACGCATATCCCCAGCGATGGTGATGAGGGAGGATTGCGAAAACTTGGAATAAATATGACTACTGATGCAATCCCTACAGCTCCGGAATATTTTTTGCGAGAGATATAATATAAAGCGATGAAACCGGTTAAAATTATTCCATGTTTAGACATAAAAGACGGGCGGGTGGTTAAGGGCATAAAGTTCGTTGACTTAAAAGATGCCCGGGACCCGGTCGAGGCAGCTATTAGTTATTCCCGGGCCGGAGCAGATGAACTGGTTTTTTTAGACATTGCTGCCTCGGTTGAAAAAAGAGCGACCAGGCTGGAGTGGGTAAAAAAGGTGGCAGAAGTTGTGACCATTCCTTTTACTGTAGGAGGGGGGATTAGTACTCTCGAGGATATGGAACGGCTTTTTGGGTTGGGAGTGGATAAGATTTCAATAAATACTGCTGCGGTTAAAAATCCTCAATTAATAAAAGATGCCTCCCGGAAATTCGGCAGGGAAAAGGTGGTAGTGGCGATAGACGGGAGAGGCAATGCCGAAGGAAAGGGATTGCCGCATTTTGAGGTGTTAATTAACGGCGGAAATGAATCGACCGGGATAGATATTACTGAATGGGCAAAACGCGTTGAGGCCCTGGGAGCGGGTGAGATTTTATTGACCAGCAAGGATAGGGATGGCACAAAACAGGGTTACGACATAGAGATGACCAGGGCAGTTAGTGAGGCTGTTTCCATTCCTGTTGTTGCATCTGGCGGGGCAGGGACTTTGGAGCATCTCTATGATGCCGTTACCAAGGCAAAGGCCTCAGCTGTTCTTTGCGCCTCAGTATTTCATTTCGGTGAAATTAAAATAAAAGAAGCGAAGGAGTATTTGAAGGGCAAGGGTATACCAGTCATTGGGGACAAAGCAAGATGAGAATTGAGGCAAAAAGATTTATCAAAAATAAATTAAAAGAGATTAAAAGAGAAGTAGGAACCAGAGGGGTTTTGGTTGCGACATCCGGTGGGATAGACAGCATGGTCTGCGCATTGTTGGCCCATAAGGCATTGGGCAGGAAGGCGGTCGCGCTTTTTATCGATACCGGCCTGATGAGGGATAGCGATAAAAAAAGAGTAAAGGATGAACTTGGTCCTTTCGGTGTAAATATGAAGTTTTTGAATGCGCAGAAAGATTTTTTTAAGTCCCTGAAAGGGAAAGAGGATCCCGAGCAAAAGAGGAAGGCCTTCCGCCAAACCTTTTACTCTGCCCTATCCAAAGCGGTTAAGCAGTATAAGGTAGAATCGTTGATTCAGGGCACGATTGCCGCCGATATCATCGAGACCAAGGGAAAGATAAAGACCCAGCACAATATCTTGGAACAGATAGGCATCGATCCTAAAAAGCGGTTTGGTTTCAAGATTGTAGAACCTCTGCGGCAGATTTTTAAATACCAGGTAAGACAGGT
>JAUWXU010000081.1 GCA_030616145.1 Candidatus Omnitrophota bacterium
GTAAAAACCAGGTTCCAGACCTCTATAAATCTTTCACATTCGCAGGCCGGATTACAGCTGGGCCTGCGACATCCTATATCCTTGCCCTGATCAAAGAATATTTCACTACAGGGACCACAAGGACCATCAGGGCCCTTGGAAGGGGCCTCAGACGGCCAAAAGTTCTCTTTCTCGCCAAGCTTAATAATCCTGTCAGCCGGAACCTTTATCTTATCCCTCCAAATCCTGAATGCCTCTTGATCATCCTCATATACAGACACCCAGAGCCGCGGTGAGGGTATGTTCAAGACATCGGTCAGAAATTCCCAGGCCCATTCAATCGCTTCTTCCTTAAAATAATCTCCAAAAGAAAAATTGCCCAGCATCTCAAAAAAGGTATGATGACCCGGACTTCGGCCTACCCTTTCCAGGTCTACCGTTCGCAGACACTTCTGAGAAGTAGCTACCCTTCGGGAATCCTTAACGTGACCCAAAAACTGTTCTTTGAACTGGTTCATTCCGCTACCGGTAAATAAAAGCGTAGGGTCATCGGTAGGAATTAATGAATCGCTGGGAAATATCTTATGGTCTTTTGATTTAAAAAAATCCAAAAATTTCTGTCTGAGCTCAGAGGCCTTCATTTATATTTATATCTTCTCTCTAACCTTACCCTCAATTTCCTTTAAGAGCCTTGGATTTTCCCTTAAATAAGCCCTGACCTTTTCTCTACCTTGTCCGAGTTTGGTTTCGTTGTATATTAACCATGTCCCGGATTTCTGCATAATATTATTAGTTAAGGCCAGTTCCATCACGCTGCCGATGTGGGAAATGCCTCTATCATACATAATATCAAACTCTGCCCTTCTGAACGGCGGAGCCACTTTATTTTTAACAACCTTGGCCAAGGTCCTACTACCAACTATTGTGTCTCCGGACTTTACAGAACCAATCCTCCTGATATCAATCCTCACCGAAGAATAAAATTTTAAAGCCCTGCCTCCTGGTGTAGTCTCGGGATTGCCGAACATCACTCCTATCTTCATCCTGATCTGATTGATGAAAATAACACAGGTATTTGACTTGCTGATAATCGCGGTGAGTTTTCTCAACGCCTGAGACATAAGCCGGGCTTGAAGCCCCATGTGAGAGGCACCCATCTCTCCCTCAATTTCGGCCCGGGGTACCAGGGCAGCTACGGAATCAATCACGATTATATCTACGGCGTTGCTCCTGACCAATGTTTCAACTATCTCCAGGGCCTGTTCGCCAGTGTCGGGCTGCGAGATTAAAAGTTCATCAAGATTCACACCTAGCCTTTCAGCATAGTTAGGATCAACTGCATGTTCAGCATCAATGAAGGCCGCCACTCCTCCTTTTTTCTGAACCTGACTGATAATACTCAAGGTAAGGGTGGTCTTTCCTCCACCTTCGGGCCCAAATATCTCAATCACCCTGCCGCGGGGAACGCCACCTACACCTAAGGCCCAATCCAGGGTCAAGCTCCCAGTAGGTATGGCCTCAATATCAGTACGTCTGTCCTGGTCTAATTTTATAATTGAACCCTTGCCAAACTGTTTCTCTATCTGGGCTAAGGCCAGATCTAATGCCTTTTTTTTATCCAAATTAGCTTTAATTGTTTTTTTTTCAGCCATTGCAATACCTCCTTAAATTAAACTTACATTCTTATAAAATCTTCACTTATGAACAGACAATTAGAATTTATATTATAAAACATAAACACCTGCTTGTAAAGGGAATTTTCGCTTGCTTTTTAGCCTTATATCTTTATAATATGACTGGTAGGGAGTACTAAAATGTTTATTGAAATAATTACTGTTGGAAACGAAATTTTAGCTGGCCAGACAATAGATACAAACTCTGCCTATATCTCATCTGAGCTCAGAAAAATCGGCATAGCCGTCCACTATCATACTGTGGTAGGCGACAGGCCTGAGCGTCTGCTCAGCGTCCTCAAAAAGGCCCTGTTCAGAACAGACATTATTATTGCTACTGGCGGATTAGGTCCGACTGTAGATGATGTTACCCTGGAAACAGTTTCCCGGTTGACTGATAAAAAGACAATCCAGCAGGCAAAACTGCTAAAAAACAAGGTTGGAACTGCACCAGGGCTAATCATCAGCTGGCAAAAGAAAACCCTGATAGTCCTACCGGGAGTCCCAAAGGAAATGGCCTCAATGATGCCCGAGGTAACTAAATATTTAAAGAAAAAACAAAAAAACAAAACTATCATTAAAACCAGAATAATCAAGATAACCGGTCTAGCCGAACGGATTGTCTCACGGCGCCTAAAAGGTATCTTAAAGATTAAAGGTAATCCCCTGATAGGTATCTATCCACACACCAATTATGTTGACCTGAAGATAAATGCCAAAGCTGGCAGCAAAGAAAAGGCCGGCCAATTAATTAAACAGGCAGAAAAGAAGATTACTCAACGGCTGGGCATTTTTATCTTTGCCAAAGATGAACAGACCCTGGAAGGCAAAGTGGGCGAGCTGTTAAGACTGCAAAAACGCACCATCTCTTTAGCTGAATCCTGCACCGGAGGCTTAACCGCTAACCGACTTACCAATATCCCGGGAAGTTCAAAGTATTTCAAAATGGGAGTTATCACCTACTCCAACGAATCAAAGGCCTCTATCCTGAAAATCTCCGGCCCTCTTATAAAAAAGAACGGTGCAGTCAGCCCTGAGGTTGCCCGGCTGATGGCCAAGGGAATCAGAACCTTAGCCCAAAGCGACCTTGGCCTGGCCCTTACTGGTATTGCCGGCCCCGGGGGAGCAACCCGGACAAAACCAGTAGGGCTTGTATTCATTGCCCTGGCAACGGATGAAGGAACCATCTGCCGGAAATTCAATTTCAAAGGAGACAGGACAGCAATAAAACTAAAGGCCTCTGAGGCAGGACTGGATATGGTCAGAAGGTATTTAACCAAACCATGCGAGCATTCATAGCAATACAAATTCCCGACATTGTCAAGTCAGAACTTATTCAGATGACTGATAAACTTAAATCTTCGCGGGCAGATGTGAAATGGGTAAAACCCGAAGGCATCCATCTCACGCTTAAATTTTTGGGAAACATTGACGAACAAAAAGCGACAGAGGTCAAGGAAGTTTTAGATAAGGTGGTAAAAGCAGAGGTTCCTTTTGAAATAAGACTGGAAGGCCTCGGCGCATTTCCAAAACCTACCTTTCCCAGAGTAATCTGGGCAGGCGTTAAAGAAGGCGCTCAAAATACCATCAACTTAACTAAAAATCTGGAAGAGCAACTTGAAAAAATCGGCTTTGAGAAAGAAAGGCGTTCTTTTTATCCCCATCTTACCCTCGGACGACTCCGCTCTCCCCAAAACAAAGGTAAACTTTCTAACCTGCTGGAATCGACTGAGTTCAAGAGCTCTTCAATAATAAAAGTCACCCATCTCAACCTAATCCAAAGCACCCTTACTCCGACCGGTGCTATCTATACCCCCCT
>JAUWXU010000094.1 GCA_030616145.1 Candidatus Omnitrophota bacterium
GAAACCGCCTTGAATTTCAGAAATGAAATGAAAACCAAAACTGGTCAATTTAATAAAGAAGAGGATTACAACCGGATTATGGTCTATCTGGTTGATATTAATCAGGCATTCAGTGTCCTGCCGACCTGCAGATTAATCAAGGGCTTGAAAGAAATGGATCTGGAAAGAATAGAAAAATTTTTTACAATAAAAACAGTTGAAAAAAAAGAGATATCCGTCCAGCTGGGAGAAGAAAAAGGTCGGCACGCATTCGGGATGTATTACAAAGGAAAGTATTATTTGCTTGTCCTCAGGGATATATCCGCAGTGGATAGATTGATGGACTCCGGCGAACCCCCGGAATTAAAAAAACTGGATGTGACAATACTGCATAAGTTACTAATTGAGCACATCCTGAATATAGACGATGACAAAATTGACTATGTTATGGGTGAGGATAGTTCAATAGAACTGGTGGATAAAGGAGAATATAGCCTGGTCTTTTTTCTCAATCCAATAAGCAAGGAAGAATTTAAGGGGGCAGCCCGGGCCCGTTGCCTGATGCCCAAAAAAACGACCTATTTTTATCCAAAGGCGTTGAGCGGGTTAGTGATAAATAGGTTTGACTGAACCCGGCCGGCAAGGGGTTACAGCGATAGGGAGGGATGTATGGTAAAGGTTAAAAGGGCTTTGATTAGTGTCTCAGATAAACAGGGGATAAAAGAGTTTGCCGCCGCGCTTCACCGTTTGGGCGTGGAGATTTTATCCACCGGAGGGACAGCAAAATTACTTAAACAGGCAGGGATACCAGTAAAATCTGTTTCCAGCCATACCGGATTTCCCGAGATGTTGGATGGCCGCGTTAAGACCTTACATCCCCGGATACACGCAGCTTTGTTGGCGCTCAGGCAAAACCCGGAGCATATCAAACAGGTAAAGGCCTCAGATATTCCCCTGATAGATATGGTAGTAGTCAATCTTTATCCGTTTGAAAAGACTGTTGCCAAAACTGATGTTAAGCTTGAGGAGGCCATAGAAAATATAGATATCGGCGGGCCTTCAATGCTTCGCTCCGGGGCGAAGAATTTTATGAGTGTGGCAGTAATTTCCAACCCGGATAGGTATGAGCAGATTCTGGAAGAACTCCGCAAAGATGACTGCACCTTGAGTGATAAAACCCTTTCCAGCCTGGCAGTTGAGGTGTTTAAATTAACTGCACATTATGATAAAATGATCAGTGGTTTTCTGGCCAGGGCCTCACAGACCGGTCAGGGCCAAGTGGAAGGTTTTCCTGAACAGGTGCAGCTAAGCTATCAAAAGGTTCAGGACCTGAGATATGGGGAAAATCCCCACCAAAAGGCAGCCTTTTATAAAGATGAGATTTTGCCCCAGGCGGGTATAACTACCGCCAGGCAGTTCCACGGCAAAGAACTTTCGTTCAATAATATAGTTGACCTGAATGCGGCCATAGAGATTGTTAAGGAATTTGATAAGCCAATGGCTGCTGTTATAAAACACACCAATCCATGCGGAGCAGCTGTCGGCAAGACCCTGGCTGAGGCCTACAACAAGGCTCTGAAGTGTGATCCAATGTCTGCCTTTGGAAGTATTATTGGTCTTAATAAAACCGTTGACCTCCAGACAGCCCGCGCCATTACCTCAGCCGGTTTTGTAGAGGCAATCATCTCTCCGGGCTATCAACAGGATGCCTTGGTTGAGCTTAAAAGGAAAAAGAATTTAAGGATTATGAAAGTAGATAGCGCGGCACTTTTGCCCAAGAAGATAGTTGATATTAAAAAGATAGTAGGGGGTATATTAATTCAGGATTATGACCAGAAGGGTGTTTCAAAGCAGGAACTAAAGGCTGTTACTAAGGTTTCACCTTCGCAGGACCAGATAGATTCACTGATTTTTGCCTGGAAGATATGCAAGCACGTTAAATCCAACGCCATTGTCCTGGTCAGAGATGGTCAGACCGTAGGGATTGGCGCCGGCCAGATGAGCAGGGTTGATTCGGTAATTATTGCCGTCCGGAAGGCAGGCCAGCGTTCTCAGGGTGCTGTTTTGGCCAGCGATGCCTTTTTCCCAATGCGGGATGGCATAGATCAGGCTGCGCGGGCCGGGGTAAAGGCAATAATCCAGCCCGGCGGTTCAATCAGGGATCAACAGATAATCGATGCCTGTAACGAAGGCGGCATTGCTATGGTATTTACCAAAACAAGGCATTTTAAACATTAAATATGGTTAACCGCTAACTGAATATCGCTAACCGTGTTACCAATTTATTGATGAATTATCCCTCGGCGCTTAGATACCTAGACTCTTTCATTAATTATGAAAAGATTGTTGATTATCCTTACAGTGCCTGTTTAAACCTGTCAAGGATGGAGTATTTAGCAGGGCTCTTTGATAATCCTCACAAAAAGTTCAGGTCTATCCACATTGCCGGAACAAAAGGTAAAGGCTCAACAGCAGCCATGCTTGCTTCTATTTTAAAGGAGGCGGGGCTTAAGACAGGGCTTTATACCTCACCGCATTTGATTTCTCCGCGGGAGAGAATAAGAATATTGGCTGGACAATCGCCGGCCTCAGATTTTCGCCCCCCGGCCGAGGCGCTGGGTTTAGAAGGAATGATTTCCGAGGATGAGATTTGCCGGCTTATTGAAGAAATTATTCCGGCGATAGAAAAGATTCAAGGGGATGGTCGTCTTGGAGACATCAGTTTTTTTGAAA
>JAUWXU010000047.1 GCA_030616145.1 Candidatus Omnitrophota bacterium
AGTACTGATTATCATTTAAAAAGACCGAACCTAGACTAAAAAAATGGCAACAGTCTACAAAACTACTATTGGCTTAGAAGCCCACGTTCAGTTAGCCACAATTACAAAACTCTTTTGCGGATGTAAGACCCAGTTTGGCCAGGCCCCTAATAGCCAGGTCTGCCCGGTATGCCTTGGGCTGCCCGGGACGCTGCCAGTATTAAACGAAAGAGCATTTGACCTGGCCATCAAGACAGCCTTGGCCTTAAACTGTAACATTGAAAAATTAATAAAGTTTGAAAGAAAAAATTATTTTTATCCCGACCTTCCCAAGGCCTACCAGATTTCGCAATACAGCCTGCCCCTTTCCAGCAATGGTTTTCTGGAGATTGAGACTGAAAATGGGGTCCACAAAATTGGCATAACTCGCGCCCATTTAGAAGAAGATGCCGGTAAGCTCATCCATAAACAGGACTGCAGCCTGGTGGATTATAACCGGGGCGGCACCCCGCTGTTGGAAATAGTTAGTGAACCCCAACTCCATTCCCCTCAAGAGGCCTATAATTATCTTGTCGCCTTAAAGACGCTGCTTGAATATTTAGAAGTCTCTGACTGCAACATGGAAGAGGGAAGTTTAAGGTGTGATGCAAATATATCCGTATCGAGGTCGGATTCCGCCAAATTGGGCGTAAAGGTAGAGCTGAAAAATATGAATAGTTTCAAGGGAGTCAGATCGGCATTATCCTTTGAAGAAGGACGGATAACCGAACTATTAAAAAAGGGCAAAACAATAACTCAGGAAACCCGATTGTGGAACGTTGAACAAAATAAAACTTTGCTGATGCGTGCCAAAGAAGAATCGCATGACTATAGATATTTTCCGGAACCGGACCTGGTTCCGTTTGCCGTTGAAAAAGAAAGGGTAAAAAGAATGAAGGATTCTCTGCCCGAACTACCTGCCCAGAGAAAAAAACGCCTCATGACAGATTACAAATTATCCGAATACGACTCTTCGGTCTTAACCAGCAATAAAAAAATGGCTGATTATCTTGAAGAATGTTTAAAATTCTATAAAAATCCCAAGGTCCTGGCCAACTGGATTATGGGTAATATCTCCAGCGAATTGAACAAAAGAAAGATAGATATTTCTGCTCTGGGCCTTAAGCCGGCTGGGCTGGCATCGCTTTTAAAGATGATTGACCAGGGAGAAATAAGCGGAAAAATTGCCAAAGATGTGCTGGCCCAGGCAATTGAAACCGGTTTTCCTCCGGAGAAAATAGTAAAATCCAAGGGTTTGGCTCAGATAAAGGATACGGATACACTGGAAAAGATAATCAAAGAGGTTATTAGCAAAAACGAAAAATCGGTAAGCGACTATAAATCTGGCAAATCCAACGCCGCTATGTTCCTGGTAGGTCAGGTAATGAAGCAAACAAAAGGGAAGGCAAACCCTCAGTTAGTAAACAAACTTTTAAAAAGATATTTGGCTTGAAGATGGACGGTTAGATAAGGTTGCTCAGTTTGGCATATTCAGTCACGCTAAATGTTTCTGCCCGCCGGCCGGGGTCCAACCCGGCCTTTTCAAAAATTACCAGCCACTCTTTTTTATTCAGCCCGAAATAATCCGAACCGGCAAGGGCATTGAGCACGATCTTTCTCCTTTTGTTAAAAGAAGTCCTTACTAACTTAAAAAAATTCTCCTCGTCCTTCACCCCTGCTGAGGGCTGCTTCAACACCTTCATTTTGATGATACTGGAATCTACTTTGGGCCGCGGATAAAAGGAACCTTTTTTGATAAGGCCTACTAATATGGGATGACAATAAAATCTTATCGCTACTGATAATGAACTATAATCCCTGCTGCCCGGCGCAGCCAACATGCGGCTGCCCACCTCTTTTTGTACAGTAATCAGAATCAGGTCAATGATTTTTCGGAATTTGAGGAGGTGAAAAATTATCGGGGTAGTAATATAATAAGGGAGATTGCCGACCACCTTTATGCTCCGGCAATCTACTAAATCAGGCAGGTCAATCTTTAAGATATCCCGGCAAACAATCTGTAAATTTTTAACCCCGGCCAAAAGCTCCTTTAAAATCCGGCAGAGTCGTTCATCTCTTTCAATTGCAATTACCTTGCGACTGCATTTAACCAGGCTCTCGGTCAGGACCCCCAGGCCAGGGCCAATCTCTATCACTGTATCGGCCTCACCTATTTCTGCCGCCTCAATTATCTTATCTTTGACTTTGTCACTAATCAGAAAATTCTGCCCCCAGCTCTTTTTTGGCCGGAAATCATGCTGACGCAGTATCTGTTTGGCATTCATCTCAGGTGTGTCTTTTGGCGAGAACCACTGCTAATTTTATAGCCTCAATCATCGAGGCAGGATTGGCAAGATTCTTTCCTGCTATATCAAATGCCGTGCCGTGATCAGGAGAAGTCCGGACAAACGGCAGGCCCAGGGTTATGTTAACCCCCTGTTCAAAGGCCAGCATCTTCAGGGGAATCAAACCCTGGTCATGATACATGGCTATCACTGCATCAAATTTACCATTATGGGCCTGGTAAAAAAGGGTATCGCCGGGGACCGGCCCGCTCACTTTCATCTTTTCTCTTCGGGCCTTTTTAACTGCCGGCTCGATTTTATCTATCTCCTCTCTACCAAGCAGTCCGGCCTCACCATTGTGAGGGTTGAAACCGGCAACTCCCAGGCGCGGTGAAGCTATATTAAAATATTTCTTAAGAAACTTATTAGCCAATCTGATAGTCCGATATATCTTCGCTCTGGTCAAAGATTGGGATACTTTGTTTAAGGGAAGATGGGTGGTTACCAAAACTACCCTCAGCCCGCCCCCGATCAGCATCATCGCAACCTCCTTTGTCCTGGTAAGGCGGGCAAGATACTCAGTATGTCCGGTTATTGGAAGACCGGTCCGGGCGATCATTTCTTTGCTTATCGGAGCTGTAACCACTGCATCGATCCTTCCCTTTTTGGTCAAACCGACCGCCTCTTTTATATAGGCAATAGAGGCCCGGCCGCAGGCCAGAACAGGTCTTCCTGGTTTAATTGCTGAGATGCCCTTTAACTTCATATCTAATAAATTAACCGGCAAAGAGGAGAAATCAACTGCGGTAATTTTATCTATGACTTTAAGCGGAATGGAAAATCCTAAAGCCTTTCCGGTGCGTTTTATTACCGAACTATCTCCGATGATTAAAAAATTAGCATTTCTAAGCTGCCGACGATGGGTAATGCTTTTCAATGCCTTCAAAATTACCTCGGCACCAATGCCAGCCGCATCTCCCATGGTAATTCCAATAATTTTTTTATCCTTGTTCATCTGCATCTTTTAATCTGTGATCATCTGCGTTTTATTCATTTAATCGAGATATAAGTGTCCCTTTTAAGTTCTTCTATCCATTTCTTAAAACGCTCATTGAATTTCTGGACAAATAAAATGCTCTTTATTTTAATCTCAGCTTCTTTAAGACCGGTAACTGCCTGCGGCTCTTTGGCCTCAACCTTGAAGATATAATATCCCAATTTTGTCTTAACCGGCTGGGAAAATTCCTGCGGGGTTAAGCTGAACAGAACCTCATCTATCTCTTTGGCCATATATCCTCTGTCAATAAAACCCATATCTCCGAGCTGGGAGGCACTGACATCATCGGAATATTGCTTAGCCAGATCTTCAAAGCTGGTGCCTCCTTCTAGTTCAGAAAATATCTCATTTGCCTTGGCCAGCGCCTCCTCCCAATCCTCAGGGGTATCTTCTGCCGGCTTAATTAAAATAGATTTGGCCTTAACCTTTTCCGGCTCAATAAAGTCATTCAGGTGGTCCTGATAATAATCATCCACCTCTTTAAAGCTGATGTTCATTTTGCCTTTAACCTCGGCATCTATTAATTTGGACTTTAAAATTTCCTCCCGGAAATCCTTTTTCAAACTTCTTATCGACAGATTTTGCCTGTCCATTGTCTCTATAAATTCTTCCTCGGAGTTAAATCTTTGCTTTATTTCTTCTATTTTTTCACCTACCTCTTGATCGCTAACCTCAATGTCGCTGTCATTGGCTGCATTAATAATTACTTTTTCCTCAATCATCTGGTTCAAAATCTCCCGCCGGGCCTGATCCATCTTCCGGGCTAACTCCTCGCCTTCATATCTTTGTCTATATTCTCCATAAATAGGAAAGAGTACTCTTTCAAGATCACTCTGGGTAATAAGATCTGTACCTACTACCACTACAATCTTATCTACAACCTCTCCTTTCTCCTCGATGGCTTCGCCATAGACAGCACAGACCCCGCAAGTTAAACAAAATAAAAAACTGATAAATGCTAATTTAACCACCAACTCCCTGTTCATTTCAAATCTGCCTCCGCCCTTTTACGGCTGAATGCTTCTTTAAGTATTTTACAATAGAGGTCAAAACCTACTGTCATAATCCAACCGTGCTGCTCCCGGCCCAGGAGATTACCGGCACCCCTTATCTCCAGGTCTTCAGTGGCTATCTTAAACCCTGAACCCAGTTCGGTAAATTTTGAAATGGCGGTCAGGCGTTTCTTGGCCTCTTTAGTCAACGGGATATTTTTGGGTATCAAGAAATAGGCGTAGGCCTTTTTGGTAAACCGTCCCACCCTCCCCCGCAACTGATATAAATCAGCCAGACCAAACATATCTGCCCGGTCAACAATAATTGTATTAACATTGGGGATATCCAATCCTGATTCAACAATGCTCGTGGACAACAGGATATCAATCTTGCCGTCCATAAAGTCGCACATTTTTGCGGAAAGTTCTTTTTCAGGCATCTGGCCATGACAGATGGCAATAGATGCCTGCGGAACGAGCCCTTTCAAGCGCTGGTTAATGGCGACAATACTTTTTACCCGATTATGGATAAAATAGACCTGCCCTTTTCTGTCCAGCTCCCTAAGGATAATTTTTCTTACTTTTTCCTGGTTATAAAATTCAATATAGGTCTCAATGGGGACTCTCTTCTTTGGCGGAGTGTCTATAGTAGACATATCTTTGATACCCATTAAAGACATATAGAGCGTACGGGGAATAGGGGTCGCGGTAAGGGTCAAAACATCTACCAGTTGCTTAAAATACTTCAATCTTTCCTTATGGACAACCCCAAATCTCTGTTCTTCATCGACTATCACCAGACCCAAGTCATGAAATTTTACATCCTTTGACAACAACCGGTGCGTGCCGATAATTATATCAACCAAGCCATTGCTGAGACCGTCCAGAATTTCTTTCTGCTCTTTTCTGGATTTAAACCGGCTCAACATCTGGGTATTGACCGGATATTTATCTAATCTTTTATTAAAGGTCCTGAAGTGTTGTTCGGCAAGTATCGTAGTGGGAACCAGGATTACAACCTGTTTATTGCTCATCACCGCCTTAAAGGCCGCCCGCAGGGCCACCTCTGTCTTGCCGTAACCGGCATCGCCGCAAAGCAACCTATCCATTGGCACAGCTGATTCCATATCTTTCTTCGCTTCAATAGTGCTTCGGACCTGGTCGGGAGTCTCG
>JAUWXU010000060.1 GCA_030616145.1 Candidatus Omnitrophota bacterium
AATTCCAGCAAAGGCCACACTCTTTATAAGTCCGGTAAATATATCCTTTAATACCAGGGCATCGATAGTCTTGGAGATATACAGCCCGCTGGATATACCTAAGTTGGTTGTCCCGATAATATAGCCGCCGAGCATCCCTACCCAATCAGCAAGGATAGTCAGACAGGGCAACATAATCAGTATGGCCAGTAGACGGGGGGCAATTAAAAATTTGACCGGATTTATCCCTATTGTCTCCAGGGCATCTATTTCCTCTGAGACCTTCATTGTCCCCAATTCTGCTGCCATAGCTGAACCGGCCCGGCCAGCAACCACGATGGCGGTAAGCAGAGGCCCGATCTCTCTGGTCATTGATACAGCTACCAGACTTCCCACATACATAAGCGCCCCCATCTTCTGGAGCTGATAGGCGGTCTGCATAGCTAAAACCATACCCATAAACAGAGAAACCAAAAAGACAATCGGGACCGAACCTACGCCGATCTCCACCATCTGAAAAAATATATGGTTTGATTTAACAAATTTCTTTTTGAAAGGCGCAAACAAAAACCAGTAGGTTGTCTTTTGAAATAGACTATATATACTGGAAACATGCCTTAGTAATATAATGGTCTGCCGACCGATAAAACCGAATAGCGCCTTCATCTTAGGCCCCTTCAAAACTCTTTAGAGCACCTGCTTCGCTGTCCAATATAGAAAATACCCCATCCAGCCGTGAAACCTCAAACACATTTCTGATTGAACGGCCCAATCCGCTTAACTTCAACTTTCCTCCATAAGCAGACATTTTCTGTAGCAATTCAACGAAAGTAGCCAGGCCAGAACTATCAATATAGCTGACCTGCTTCAGATTAATAAGAATGGCCTTTTCTTTTTTCTTGAGCAGGCTGTTGAATTCAACCCTCAGAGAGGGAGAATTATATAAATCTACCTCGCCCTTTAAATCAACTATTTTTACACTGCCTTTTTCTCTAATGCCTATTTCCATTTTTTTCTATTTTTTTCTATACTTCACCAGGCGAAGTTCAGTCCCCACCGGAAGAGAAGTATCATAATTTACTTCATCCATCACTTTATTGATGAAGTGGATCCCCAGGCCTCCGGGCCTGATCTCCTTGAGGTCCCGGGGCTTGAAGGTATCCGGTTTACCCTTTCTGCCAAAATCCTTAATCAATATTTCCAAGCGGTCATCAAATACTTTAAAACAGATAATAATCTGCTTTTGCTTATCTCCCTGATAGGCATGCCTGATAACATTGGTACAGGCCTCATCAACCGCTAGAATTAAACGCCTTATCTGAGACCTTCTGAACTTCAACCGATTAGCTACGCTGGAGACAACATTGCGCACCAGGTGCATCCATTGAGGATCACTGGCAATTACTAGCTTGATAGAATTGGGATAGAAATCTTTGTCCATATTTAATCCTTTATCCTAACGGCCAAAATGGTTAAATCATCATGCTGCAGTGTTCCTTTCGAAAAATTAATTACCTCCCGGATTACCGAATGAACTGCACTCTTTGCTGAAAGGTCTTCTTGGCGCACAACATCTTTTAACCTTTGAATTCCGAACTGTTTAGCCCTGTTGTTCCGGGCCTCAATTATACCGTCGGTATAGCACACCAAAAGTTTATCTCCTTCAATTTCCAGTTTTGCCTCCTCATACTTAATCCCCGGGGTTATCCCCAGAGGAATATTTCCGGACTCGTTGAAGGGGATAATCTTTTTAGTCGGCTGATCCAGAAGTATCGGTGGAAGATGTCCGGCATTAGAAAAGGTAATGGTTTTGTTGCGGAAGTTCAGGATTGCATAGAGCAGAGTGACAAACATCCCGCGCATACTTTCTTTAACCAGGACATTGTTTACTGCCGAAAGTGTTTCCCCGGGTCCGTAAATGTCGGAAGCGTAATTTCTGAGTTCGGTCATCACTTTGACCATATAGAGTGCGGCCGGCACGCCCTTACCAGAAACATCTCCTATTGCTATCGCCAGAGAATTATCATCTAATTTCATAAAATCATAAAAATCTCCCCCTATTTCTCTGGCCGGAATACTCTGGGCATACACGCTGAGGCCATCTAATTTGGGACAGAGGCGGGGAAGAAAGTTTTGCTGAATCTGAGAAGCAACAGCCAGTTCCTGCTCTACCCTCTGCTTCTCAAGCATTTGAGTGTGCATTCGGGCATTGGCTATGGCTATAGCGGCCTGGCTGGCAAAGGCACTGAACAGGTCAGTATCCTCATTATTAAACATATCCCTGTCCAGGGGATTAATGGCCTCTAAAATCCCGATGGTCTTGTCCTTGACTTTCATCGGAACGCAAAGAATAGACCTGGTCTTAAAGCCAGTAGTCTTATCGGGTCTATTGAAAAAACGGGGGTCTTTGGTAACATCCTTGACTAAAAGCGGCCTTTTATTCTTTGCCACCCAACCAGCTATTCCCTGCCCCATTTTTAATCTGAACATCTTTTTAAGTTCTTTACCTTTTTTACCGAGAGCAACCTCATAGACCAATTCATTGGTCTCCTGATCAATCAGCATCAAAGAACTGGCCTCTGCCCGCATTACCTTTTTGGCAATCTTCATAATTATATCCAGCAACTTCGTGAGGTCGAGCGTGGAGGTTACAATTCTGCTGACCTCTATAAGGCTGGAAAGGTCCTTGACCCGCTTGCGGAAAAATTTTAATTCATCCTGCCTGTTCTTTTTCATAATCTATACCACCGGCATATCTTATCACAGTTGTTATTCCCGGGCAAATGATTTTATCACCCGGATGATTTTGGACCAATCAGTTCATAGATAACCGCTGCCTTATATTTTCCTTTGACTTTAGCCTCTCCTAAAGGTCTTGCCTCTACTATATCCTTTACCTTGAGATAGGTGGATTCGGTAATAATAGCCTTAACACCATAATCCCTGGTCAGGCCTTGTACCCGCGAGGCCAGATTCACCTCGTCTCCAATAACCGTATAGTCCATAATTTTACTGGAACCCATATTCCCCACCAGCATTTCGCCGGTATTTATACCAATACCTATTTCCAATACCTCTTTGCCCTGCCTCTGCCACTCCTCCTGAAGGATTTTAAGCTCCTTGAGCATATCTAGAGCGGCGAGGCAGGCCCGTTCGGCGTGGTCGGACTGGAGAGTTTTTGAAGGCGCGCCAAATATTACTACCAGGGCATCACCAATAAACTTATCAACAGTCCCGTTATATTTGAATACGACATCAGTCATCTTGTCAAAATATTGATTAAGAGTAGAAACGACCTCTTCGGGCTGGTGTCTTTCACAGTAAGGTGTAAACTGGCGTATATCAGAAAAAAGGACAGTCAGTTCTCTTTTTTCTCCGCCCAACCGTAACTTACCGGGATCACTCAAAATTTCATCCATAATGCTCGCGGGTAGATAATGGCCGAAGGCCTTTTTGACCCAGCGTTTTTCGCTTTCCTCAACGATGTAGCGATAACCAATTATGACCAGATAGATAGCCAAAATCACAAAGATCGGCCTGGCCATCTCCAGATAAAATCCCTGTTCAAAAAATAGATAAAAATTAATAGCCAAGTAACAGATCAAAATACCCAGGGCAGTCAAAATACTACGCAGCGGGCTCAACCGGATACTAATTAACCCTATCCCCAGGCCCAGTAAAATAAATATTAAATAATTCAGCCAGTTAGGGGCAGAAACAAGAAAGTCCTTCTCCAAAATACTATTAATAACATTAGCGTGCACGCTGACCATCGGGTTTTTGGGAGAAAGTGGGGTCGCCCTTAAATCAGCAGTGCCGGTAGCGGTCAGGCCTATCAAGACAAGTTTGTCCTTGTAGGTAACAAGAGGGATACAGGGGGGCTCACCTTCTTCCAACTGGCTGGCGGCCTTGAGGATTCCCACTGCCGAATAACCGCCATATCTTTCAATATCTCCGGCATAATTTATCAGCATCCTCAATTGTTCATCAACGGGAATCCTGAATGGACCCTGCGAGCTTTTCTTTATGCTGACATATCTACCGGGAATTATTTCAACATCCTGAGAATTGATATCTAAATAATCGGCTATCAGCTGAAAATCCAATGACGGATAATACCTATCCTGCCATTTTATAAACAAGGGGAAAAACCTGGTAACACCGTCCCTGTCCGGCGGCGCATTTATAAATCCCTGCTGGGAAACCTCTGTCAATTTTGAAAAAGGCAGGATAATCTTTTGTCTATCTTCTTCAAAAAAAGAGGCATAGACAATATTCCCGCTGACCCTGGTCTGGTCAACCAAGATCTGGTCACATTCTGGATGGGTCTCATCCGCTTCGGTAAACAGTATGTCGAAGCCGATTACCTTTGGTTTGTATTTCTTATTGGAAAGGGCTTGGATTAAACTGGCGTGATAATCGCGGGGCCAAGGCCAGCGGCCCAGGACCTCGATGGCGGGATCGTCTATCCCGATAAGCATAATCTTATCGCTGACCGGCATTAGCGGCCGCAGCTGAAACTGCCAGTCAAGGGAGTTAAGTTCCAGGACGTTTATCAGGCCGGTTGCAGAAAAGAGAGAAACCAAAAAAACAGTCAGGACAATCAGCCCCAACTCTATCAATAACTTTTTCTTAGCCATTCCACCCCTTATTAAGCGTTCTAAT
>JAUWXU010000112.1 GCA_030616145.1 Candidatus Omnitrophota bacterium
GCCAGAAGGACCGATAGATTAATAGATGCCACTAATGGACGACGGACCAGAACAGTTATTATTACTGACAGCAATCATGTTATCCTATCCAGTGCCCAGCCAGAAACTATCACTGAAAGAATGAAGAAAAGGAACTGATGATCAAGAAGGGTCTTTTGATAGCGGTCTCTGCCCCTTCCGGTAGCGGTAAGACAACTCTTTGCCGGAATATAGTTTCTAGCCGTCCTAACACAACCTATTCCATATCAGCAACCACCCGCCCGGCCCGAAAAGGCGAGAAAGACGGCAGAGATTATCTTTTTTTATCAAGAGATGAATTTGAGGAAAAGAAACAGAAGGGCGAATTTCTTGAGTGGGCAAGCGTCTTCGGAGAATATTATGGGACACTACGCCAACTGGTTGAAAATACAAGAAATGAGGGAAAAGACATTGTTTTGAATATAGATGTTCAGGGTGCATCACAGGTCAAGAAAAGATGCCCTGAGGCAGTACTTATCTTTATCCTTCCACCTTCAATCGGGATTTTAGAACAGCGATTACGCAACAGAAAGAGTGATACAGAAGACGAGATTTTAAAACGGCTTCAACTTGCCAGGACAGAAATATCAAAAATAGATAATTATGATTACATAGTAGTCAACAAAGATATTAAGGATTCTGTTGATAAGCTCTTGGCTATTATAACTGCTGAGAAGTCCAAACTTGAAAGAATGAGAGGTGAGATAGATGCTTCATGTCGCGCTTGAAGACTTATTGGATAAAACAGATAGTATTTATAAATTGACTGTATTAGCTGCCAGAAGGGCTTTAGAGCTGAATATGGGTGTACCGAAATTAATAGAGACCACAGATAAAAATCCAATTATTGTTGCCCTGGAGGAAATAGCAGAGGGAAAGATAAGTTATAAAGACGCCAAAAAATGAAAACAAAAGAAATTATAGTCGGGATTTCAGGCAGTATTGCAGCTTATAAGGCAGTTGAGGTAGTGAGCTGTCTCACTAAAGTAAAGGCCAGGGTGAGTGTAATTATGACTGCTTCAGCCACCCGTTTTATTACCCCCCTGACATTGCAGACCATATCTAAAAACCGGGTAATGGTTGACCTTTTTGATGGACCCGAGGAGTTCAACCCTGTTCATATTTCTTTGACTGAAAAGGCTGACCTTATTTTGATTTGTCCGGCTACGGCCAATATAATAGCTAAACTGGCGGCTGGGATTGCTGATGATTTGTTAACCTGCACAGTGCTGGCCTCCCAGTGTAAAGTCCTTATTTGCCCCGCAATGAATGAACGAATGTATAAAAATAAGATATTACAGGCCAATATTCAGAAATTAAAAAGGATGGGATATCTTTTTATCGGTCCTGGGCAAGGGGATTTAGCTAGTGGTTCCCGGGGAAAGGGGCGTTTAGCCGAGATTAAAACCATCCTTAAAGAAGTGGATAAATTCTTAAGATGACCTCACCTAAAGTCATCTTGATTACTTCCGGTCCTACTCGGGAATTCATAGACCCTATCCGGTTTATATCCAATCCTTCTACCGGCAGAATGGGATATGAATTGGCTCTTGAGGCCAGACTACATAATTATCAGGTTATTTTAATCAGCGGACCTACCAACCTAGACCCTCCCAAAAATGTTCAGTTCATTCCCGTAAAAGATGCTTCCCAGATGAGAAAAATGGTTAAAAAAATGTTCAGATATGCCGATTGTCTGATTATGGCTGCTGCTGT
>JAUWXU010000114.1 GCA_030616145.1 Candidatus Omnitrophota bacterium
GCTGTTGTTCCAGTTCATATTCTTCTTCAAAGAACTCCTTCATAATGTTTGCATCGCTAAACTTATGAAATTCTGACTGAACCAACGTCTCTTCATTTACCTGCCAGCGGTGGCGCCATTCTGCCCGATATCTCTCCTCTCTTATCTGCTGTTCAACCAATTCGAATTGCTTATTCAAATCCTCAAGGTAATAGGTATTAACAGAACCTTCACCGAAACGGCTGGAATTATAGTCATAATCCAGACCTCCGGCCCAACCCCTCAGTTCCCTCCAATCAGCGTGTATATATCCATTGGAATTACCGTTAATCCAGTAACGATATTGGCCTAATACATATATTCCCCAATCCTTCTCCTTACCGGGGCTAATGCTTATCTTTTGCCGTTTATCCTTCAGCGAATGAATATAAATAGGCAGATAAAATACCGGATAATTATCAATGTAAAGCTTTATGTTGCGCGCAACTACCTTATCATCTAAAAATATCTTAACCTCTTTTGCCTGAATCCGGTAATGCGGAGGGTCAAACTCGCAGGTGCTGATATAACCATTTTTTATTAAATATTCCTTATCGCCCACTTTAAGAATCTCTTCACCCCTGCCATACCACGGCTCAAATTCAACCCGGCCGTTTATAAGCGTCCCCTTCTTGGCCTCAAAGTCATAATCAATCTTATCGGCACGGAAAATACTCCCCTCCTGATATAAAACTACATTTCCCTCTAAATGTCCTTCCTTCTTGTCTAAATTAATGGCTGCCTTATCGCAAGTCATTTTTATATCTTTATAAAGAACAACTACATTACCCCGGCCAATAACCATCTTTTCTTCGGTAAGAAATTCTATTCTATCGCCGGTACAGGTAATCGCTCCCTCTTCTTGAGCATAAGCAGGAAACACGCAACAGATAACAGATAACAAAAGACAGAGGACGAGTGATGAGTGATGAGTGAAAAGTGATGAGCGATCAGAAAAGAAAGACGAGGGACGAAAAAGAAAAATCATCACTAGCCCTTCCCTTTCTGTTTTTCAGACTGATATGCCTCCACCCTGTTTCTCCCCTTTCTTTTTGCAGTGTATAATGCCTGATCGGCCTTTTCTATCAGGCCCTCTGCCTTCCGGGCATCACCGGGAAAGGTAGCTACTCCAATAGAAATGGTAACCCTGCTTGATTTATCATAGGCCCTAAAGATGTGATTATCTGCTGCCCATCTGATTCTCTCGGCAACCCGAACCGCATTCTCCTTATCTGTCTGGGGAAGAACAACTGCAAATTCCTCTCCGCCATACCTGCCCACCAAATCAACCCGCCTTAAGCTGTTCTTGAGAATCTCGGCTGTCTCCTGAAGGACTATGTCCCCAGACAAATGCCCATACATATCGTTATAGGATTTAAAGTGGTCAATGTCTATCATGAAAAAGGACAATTTGAGATTATGCCTTTTCGAACGCTCTATCTCTTCGATATACCTGTCCAGAAAATAGCGCCGCACCAAAAGTTTTGTCAGACCATCCATAACAGCCAATTCCTGCCCTTTCTGGTAAAGCTCTATCTTCTTTATTTCCAGGGCTAACTGGGCAGCCAGAATCAAAAAATTATCAAAGACCTCCCCTTTAAACCCCTCCAGGGTTAAAATGGCCAAAATCTTATCTTCT
>JAUWXU010000107.1 GCA_030616145.1 Candidatus Omnitrophota bacterium
GACGGGCACATTAGATTTGGCAGCTTCTATAGCAGCACAAATACCTGCTGGCCCGGCTCCAATAATAGCAAGCTCTATCTCTCTTATTTTCAAACCCTCCCTTGTAAATCAATGTACTGGGTTTGGACCTTACAATTAGGCATAGCCAGGGTTTGACACACCCGTGTGTTAGGTTTCCCATCCACCATCATCCTGCATTCAAAACAGATGCCTATTCCGCAATAAACGCCTCTCGGCTCCTTCCTTTTTGTGGTGTTACGACAGATTCTCTTCCCTGCTGCCAAAAGGGCAGCAGCAATGGTCTCTCCTTCATATGCCAAAATCTTGTCTCCGTCGGCTTCTATTTCAAAGCATCTACCCCTTTCCACCCCTGCCTGTACCCTTCTATTTACGGTAGCCATCTCTTCGCTTCCCTCTTTTTACCTTTTGTAGTTACACAATTCATTTATTTCTTCAATTCATCCTTGGTCATTTAGTTCATATTTTTAAACCTTGAAAAGGAAAAGGCATCAATTGGTATTGAAGTTCTATTTTCTGTTATCAGTTCTGATATTAATTTTCCCGTTATCGGAGCCAGGGTAATCCCCTCCCCGGCGTGCCCTGTAGCTATAACAAAGCCCGCAGGATTATCCACTTCGCTTAAAATGGGGAGACCATCCACATAACAGAATGGTCTGAGTCCAGCAAACATTCTAATGCAATTAACATCCTTGAGCTTAGGCATGAATTTGATAGCCCTTTTTGCCAGATATTTTACTGTTGGCATTGTTATCTGATTATTATAGCCGGCAAAATCACGGCTAGTTCCTATAGTCCAATTCCCGGTATTTTCTTGGGCATAACCTCCTGCGACCCCGAGTTTTATTCTCGGGTCTTTAGACTTTTTAACCGCTTCTGCATCAAAGGCTGTGGTCAAATAATCAGCATCGCATATATATCTCCATCTTTTATTAAGCGGGACAGGCTCTGTCACTATAACTTGTCCCCTCCGTGGTTTGACAGGTATGGTAAGACCGAGCATTTCCCCAATTTCAGGAGACCATGCTCCGGCAGCATTGACCACAAAATTAGTCTTTATTTTCCCTCTATCGGTAACAACAGATGTAATAGCACCTTTATTTATCTCAATTTTTTTGACTTCTGTAGAAAGAAAGAACTCTGCTCCCAGTTTTCTCGCGGCATGTGCCAACCCATAATTTAGCTTAAATGGATTCAATAGGCTAGACTCCCGCTCCTCTATTCCAACGATTACATCTGCCGCCAAGCCAGGTTCCAGTTCCCGCATTTCATTTCCTTCTATGAGGCGGGCGTTTACCCCGCTTCTGCGTAAATTTTGGGCATGCTTTTCCATATCGGGGTACTGCTCTTCCTTTATACTGCACAGTAAAGACCCTGTGTTCTGATACTCGATATCGTACCCTATCTCCTCGGATAAGTCCTTATATAACTTTAGGCTTTCCTGTACAAGCTCCAGAACAGGTGATTTAAAAAGTGAAACAAAACTCCCCCCCTGATTTGCTCCAGAAGCACCAAAACATAATCCCTCTTTTTTTTCTATTACGATTACCTTGGCGCCTTTCTTGGCCAAGTAGTAGGCTATTGAACACCCGATAACTCCTCCTCCTATAACCACTGCCTCGGCTATTTTATTCAACTCTGCCCCCTTCCTCCGATGTTTTTAGAGAAACACACGCTGGCCTATCTCAGAGAGAGCATAACAGGAATTGCCCTATCATAAATTTCTTGGGCTATTAGGACACCTGTGCTTCCAGTAACAAAAATCCCGTGAACCCCCTCCGAGATTATATACCTATGTAGAAATGAAAGAAGTAAAAAGGTTTCCTGTACCAGCGACTGGGACAAGAAATTTTGTAGTTTTTCCCTTATCAATTTCTC
>JAUWXU010000076.1 GCA_030616145.1 Candidatus Omnitrophota bacterium
TTGAACTTTCAAAAGGTACGATCAAGGATATAACCAAAAATTTATTTTTTAATTCACGGCCGTTTCCGGCCTTAATGGAAGAAATAATAAAGGCCGGAGGGTTGATGGAGTGGATTAAGGGAGCAGCCGATGTATAAAATCGCAGTATTGCCAGGAGATGGGACCGGACCAGAGGTAATCACCGAAGGCCTCAAGGTCTTGAAGGCCGTTAGTAAAGCGGCGGGTTTTAAGTACGAAACCAAACTATATGATTTTGGGGGAGACAGATATATTAAAACGGGTGAAGTCCTGCCTGATTCAGCGATAGAAGAATTTAAAAAGATGGACGCTATCTACCTGGGAGCGGTCGGCCATCCTGATGTAAAACCAGGGATTTTGGAACAAGGGATACTGCTTAAGATAAGATTTTCACTCTTGCAATATGTTAATCTCCGGCCGGTTAAGCTATATCCGGGGGTGTGGACACCCTTAAAGGATAAGACCCCGCAGGACATAGATTTTGTAGTGGTAAGAGAAAATACCGAAGGCCTGTATGTAGGAAAGGGTAGTTTCCAGGATAAATTTTCTCCCCGGGAAATAGCCATCCAGGAATCGGTTAATACAAGAAAAGGAGTCGAGCGCTGCATTCGTTATGCCTTTGAATATACCCAGAAAAGAAATAAGGATAAGAAATTAACGCTCTGCGGCAAGACCAATGTCTTGACGTTTGCCTGGGATTTATGGAAAAGGACATTCTATGAGGTAGCAAAGGACTACCCGGATATTTCTACTGATTATGCCCATGTTGATGCTACCTGTATGTGGATGATAAAGAACCCTGAATGGTTTGATGTAATCGTTACCGATAATATGTTCGGGGATATAATAACAGACCTCGGTGCAATGATTCAGGGTGGGATGGGTATTGCCGCCGGCGGTAATATCAATCCGCAGGGAGTTTCGATGTTTGAACCGATCGGCGGCTCAGCCCCGAAATATACCGGCAAGAGCGTCATAAATCCCCTGGCCGCTATTTGCGCCGCCCAGATGATGCTGGAACAGCTGGGTGAGAAAAAGGCGGCTGATCTGGTTGAAAAGGCCGTTGTAAAGGTTACCACTGAGAATTTGAAGAGTTTATCTGCCGGCAAGATGGGTTATTCGACCAGCGAGGTTGGCGACCTGGTGGTGAAATATCTTGCTTAAACTAAAATTGTTATAATAATTTAGCCATTTAGCGATATAGTGAAACTTGGGATTTTTTGAAGGAGTTTTTAGCGATGAAGAAGTATAACGTGGCTATAGTCGGTGCAACCGGGATGGTTGGCACGGAAATGATCAAGATTTTAGCAGAAAGGAATTTTCCGGTAAATAACTTAAAGCTGATTGCCTCTGGACGTTCCCAGGGGAGAATGTTAAGGTTTAAGAATAAAAGAATAAAAGTAGAAAATTTGGATCGGGTCTCGTTCAAGGATATAGATATAGTCCTTTCCAGTGCCGGGAGTGCAATTAGTAAAAGGTTTGCTCCGCGGGCCCTCAGACAAGGGGCAGTAATAATTGACAATACCAGCGCGTTCAGAATGGATAAGAATGTTCCACTGGTAGTGCCCGAAGTAAATGCCGCTCAGATAAACAGACATCGGGGGATTATTGCCAATCCTAATTGTTCTACTATTCAGTTAGTCCTTGCCCTCTGGCCGCTCCACTTGAAGGCAAAGATAAAGAGAATCGTTATTTCCACCTATCAATCCGTATCTGGCTGGGGTAAGAAGGCCGTTGATGAGTTGATCAGCCAGACAGAAAGGTCTTTATCAAAAGAGAAAATCAGGGTAAACAGGAATATTATTCCCCATCAGATTGCCTTTAATGTGGTCCCTCAGATAGACAGATTTGTTGATAATGGATATACCCTTGAAGAGATGAAATTAATCAACGAGACCAGAAAGATAATCGGTGATTCTTCGATCCAAATAACTGCTACAACCGTTAGAGTTCCCGTTGTTATATCCCATTCTGAAAGTGTAAATATCCAGACAGAGAAAAAGTTGACTCCTCTGGCAGCGAGGAAGATACTTTCTGTCTCTAGCGGGATCAAGATAATAGATGATGTTACCCGCCTTAAATATCCCCTCCCTATTCAGGCAGCTGGAAAGGATAGCGTGTATGTGGGCAGGATTCGCAGGGACCAGTCTATACCTAACGGGCTTAATCTCTGGATAGTCTCTGACAATCTTCGTAAGGGCGCAGCCCTCAATGCCATCCAAATCGCAGAACACCTGATAAATGCGTAATATCAAGTTGACAATTGAATATGACGGCACTGATTATTGTGGGTGGCAGACTCAAAATGCAACCAGGACTAAAAGTATTCAGCAGGTAATAGAGGAGGCGCTGAGCAAGGTTTTTCAGAAGAAGATCGCTCTTATCGGGAGCGGCAGAACCGATAGTGGTGTCCATGCCTGTAATCAGACAGCAAACTTTAAGACAGATTCCCGGCTTTCTCAGGATAGGATCCGTTCAGCCCTGAATAGCTATTTACCCAAAGATATTGTTATCAAAAGGGTTAGAGAGGTAGATGGAGATTTTCATGCCAGATTCAGGGTGAAGAGCAAAATCTACAGATATTCTATCTTGAATGCGCCCGCACCTTCGCCTTTTAACCGTCGTTATTCACTATTTATCCCTTATCCTCTTGATCTAGAAAAGATGAAAAAGGCAGCAACCTATCTTAAAGGGAGACATAACTTTAAGTCTTTTCACCGGGCAATGGGAAAACAGAAGAATTTTGTCAGGACGATTAAGAAATTGGAGATTATCCAAAGAGACGAGGTTATCTTTTTCGAGATAGAGGCCGAGGGATTCTTGTATCATATGGTAAGAATAATAGTTGGGACACTGCTGGAGGTTGGCAGGGGCCGGTTCAGGCCCGGCTATGTGAAAGAGATACTAAAGCAAAAGAATAGAAATCTGGCCGGTCCTACTCTACCTGGCCGGGGGCTATGTTTGATGGAGGTTAAGTACTAATTTGGTCTATACTTAATTCGCTTGACATCTTACCGTAAAAAGGTATATAATGACTTTTCTATCGTACGACAGAGTTGGAATTGTGGTACGGAGGGGTTTTTCATAGATAGAAGAAAAATCCAGGTATGAATTGTAGAGATATCTGGGTTTTTTATTTAAATAGGTGAAGGTGATCAGATGAATCGACGGGTAGTAGTTACAGGTTTGGGTGTAATAGCCCCTAATGGTATAGGCAAAGAGGAATTCTGGGGGGCGATTAAATCAGGCAGGTCAGGGATTACTAGGATAACCAAATTTGACCCGGCCCCATTTACCAGCCAGTGCGCTGGAGAAGTAAATGGGTTTGACCCGACTGATTATATAGAACGTAAAAGCTTGAAAAGAATGGATAGAACATCCCATCTGGCAGTATCAGCAGCAAAGATGGCTGTAGAAGATGCCAATCTGGATTTTGAAAAAGAGGATACTGACAGAATAGGTGTTATACTGGGTATTGCCGCCGCCGGTTACGGATATATATTAGAACAGCACCATACCTTTTTGAAAAAAGGTCCGATGAGGATAAATCCCTTTACTGTTATTGCCTCCTTTTCCGATTCTTCCTCAAGTCAGATTGCCATTGAATTTAATTTAGGCGGCCCAAATTTTTCTGTTTCCAGCGCCTGTTCGTCCGGCCTGGATGCCCTTGGTTATGCATTTAATGCCATTCGCCGGGATGAGATAGATATGGCTGTTA
>JAUWXU010000108.1 GCA_030616145.1 Candidatus Omnitrophota bacterium
TGTCTTTTTCAATATTTCTCTCACTGTGCAGACCTGGGAATGCCGGTCAAAGGCCGAATGCAATCTTAAGGCATAATTACCCTTTTCCTTTCCGCCTGGCTCAATCGGGCAACCCAGAACCTCAGAGGCCTCTTTCAGAGATGACCATCTTTGCCTGCTGCCCTGAAAAAACAGAATCGCCTTGTCGTTATCAAAAAGATGCTTGATTATTTCAAGGACTGTTTTCTGGATATAGAAAAACCCTCAAAAGAAAACCCTGTCAAAATCATCAAAATTTAATTCCTTTACTGCCCGAGCTGCCGAAAGATAGGTAAATCCCTCCGGGAATGATTTTTTATCAACCAGCAGTTTATGGTAGGCCTGCCGAATGGCAACAATATTTTTAAGTGCCATGTTTATGCTCTCAGGAATCTGATAACCTATGTTTGCAGCTGCCTGAATATTCTTCAGGGAATCTAAGGCTACATTTTCGCTGTCCAGTAAATCTATAAAATTGGCTATTTCCCTGGCCCAGGGCAAAAATTGGGAAAATTTTTCTCTTCCTTTTATAATCCCGGGCGCAATATCGCGGGCAATGCTGTAAATAATGTACCAGCACTCCATCTTGGGCATCTCTATGAAAGGGGTCTTTTTGCCGAGGGTGTAGCGAACGAACTTATCGATAGTAAAAAAATGCGGGGCAAAAAAACTCTTCTGCATTTTCTCTGAAAGGGCCCTCTGCAGAAACAATGCCGGCCGTTTTCCCTCAAAGACAAAGGCCAGCCGGTTTATCCCGGAAGGAGATTTCAGAAAATTCTCCTCGAGGAAATCCGCAAGTTTCCCGATAAAATCTTCGTTCAAACCGCAGGTTACTACTTTGTTCACTGTTTCACTTCCTCCAGGCTCAAGGTGTCCAGATAAATCAGGAAGCACTTTGTCTCCAGCGCCGGATAAACTGATTGGATAATATCTTTATATTCGAGGATCTGTTCTTTCTGCGAAAGGGCTTCATCTTTTGAACTCTTATAGTCAACAATCCATACCTCCCCGGGCATTATAATAAGCCGGTCGATCCGCTTTAGATTTCCCGATGAATCCACGACCTCCTTTTCCTGGTACACACTGCCTTCTTTTATATAGAAAAAGGGCTTAAATTTATCATCTTCCAGAATATCCCGCACAGCCAATATATAGCTCTTTAAATCCCTGAGATAGGGGAATTCTAGCCTCGCCTTTTGCCGGGCTGTCTCTAAACATAAATCTTTATCCTCTGTGGAAAGATTCCCTATAAACGACAGGATAAAGTGAAAGATATTCCCTTTCAATATCTTATCCCGGTTTATTAACTGCGAGAGGTCGATAAACTCCTCTTTCAAAATCCCTATCCAGTTCGAATATTGCGAGGGAGGCAGGATTATTGAGGAGGTCTTCCCTGTAGCCAACTGCTGTTGGTAGGTCTTTGGTGCGCCGCGTTCAGTATATTCTTCAACCGGGATAAGAGACCGCACAATATTTTTTTTGTTAGATGCCTTTGAGGGCAGGAAAAGATACAGTTCATACCTCGCTCTGGTAAGGGCAACATAAAGGGCATTCAGTTCATCAATAAGACATTTTAAATATTCGTTTTTATATTCATCGGCCAGTCTTTTCGAATAATTCCCATATTTTTTCTTAAGCTGGACAAGCGCCAGTCTGTTATCCTCAAATTGTTTTATTACATAGGGCCTTCTTGAACCTCCCACAGTGGAATAGATATTCACGTTCATCTCCAGGAAAGGCACTATAACAACACCGAACTCGAGCCCCTTTGCCTTATGGATGGTCGTGATTTTAACGGCATCGGCATGGATAAAATTTACATAGAGTTTGCTTTCCTGAATATCCTCAAATAATTCCACAAACGAAGAAAG
>JAUWXU010000066.1 GCA_030616145.1 Candidatus Omnitrophota bacterium
AAAGGCTGAAAAATAGTTCTAAGAGACAGCTGGCCAAGGTGATATTTGATAAAATTGATAACCTTTGTAATTCTTGACTTTTACGTTCAGATATGCTAAAAATAATAGGTAATTTTGGCGCGGTAGCCAAGCGGTAAGGCGAGAGTCTGCAAAACTCTTATGCGTCGGTTCAATTCCGACCCGCGCCTCCAGAACCACAGATTATGCAGATGAAAAGCACAAGATGACACAGATAGTGGAATAATGATAGATATCATCATTTATCTGTGCAATCTGCTCTTTATCTGTATCAAGTGTGGTTATGCCGAGATGTTGGAATTGGCAGACAATACGGGCTTAAAATCCGTTGGAGCTTAGCTCCGTGTGGGTTCGAGTCCCACTCTCGGCACTAATAAGTACTAATTTAAAAGATTATACCAGGAGGTGATCAGAACTACTTATGAATAAAAAAGTTGGCATTATGACAGGATTAATCGTAGTAGCGATTTTATTTATTTTCACTTTTATAAATTATTCTCAGGCCTTTAAAGAGCCAGCAATACCTGCGAAAGTTAGAGATATCCTTCAGGAATATGCCAAAAGATTTCCTCAGGGCAGGCTTGATTGTGCAGATCGCATTGGAGATCGTTTTTTCATTGGGATTATAGTTTTTCCACGGGAAGGAAAGCTCGATGTTCGTTATGTCTTAGTAGGAAAATTTAGAGAATGGGAACCGATTGCTGAATTTGAAAGACTGCCTTATTAAATATTAGAGAAAAAAGGAGGGGAAAAAGATGCGAAAACTTTTTATTATTATGTTGACAGGAACCACCTTAATGTTATTTGCCCATAACGTAACTCTTTATGCTGCAACCAAATATGATACAAAGTTACCGGCCAAAGTTGATAAATTGGTGAAGCAATTAGAAGACAAGAGTGTTAAAAAGCGACAGGCTGCCACTAAACAATTGATCAGGATTGGCAGTCCGGCTGTGCCTGATTTGAACTTTGCTTTGGCAAATAGCGATGATATATTTGTCAGGATGTGTTCTGCTGAAGCGCTTGGCAAAATTGGTGATACTTCAGCGGTTCCTTATCTGATTAAGGCCCTGAATGACAATAATAGCCGGGTAAGGGCCTTTAGTGCCCGTTCTCTGGGAGAATTGGGAGATGCCACGGCTGTTAGGCCCTTAATGAAGTTGCTTGGCCGGGAACGTAAATCTGAGGTTGCCCGCGAATTTAGTGCTACTGCACTGGGTAAGCTGGGAGATCAAAAAGCAGTATCCGCCCTTATTTCAGCCTTAAAAAAAGATGGTAGTTTCAAGGTAAGAGCAGCTGCTGCCAGGTCTCTGGGAGTATTAGGGAGTACCTCTGCGGTTAGTGCTTTGTCTGAGGCATTACTCGATGATACGAGCGGAAAGGTTCGGGCGGACTGTGCTGATAGTCTGGGAGAGCTGGGTGATAAAAAGGCCTCTTCCTTTTTAGCAGAGGCATTATTGGAAGACCACGACCATGTGGTGAGGTCGAGTTGTGCCTTTTCATTAGGTAAGGCAGGAACAAACAAGGCGATTCCTGCTTTGATTCAGGCCCTGAATGACGAATACAGAGATGTAAGTGTTTATAGTCAGGATTCACTGATTAGTATTACTGGAAGAAATATCAAGGGATATAATAACTGGCAACAGTGGTGGGAAGATAATAAGGATTTGTTAAAATAGGGCGGTTGGCGCAGTTGGTTAGCGCGTTGCGTTGACATCGCAAAGGTCACAGGTTCAAATCCTGTACCGCCCACCAGTTTGCAAAGGGAAAAACTATGGATCTACAAACCATCCGGCATAGTGCAGCCCATATCATGGCCCAGGCCGTAAAGGAACTTTATCCCGGGGTAAAATTAGGAATAGGCCCGGCTATAGAGAACGGTTTTTATTATGATTTTGACCGAAAAGAACCATTTATCCCCGAGGAATTGGTAAAGATAGAAGAACGGATGAGGAAGATAGTTAATTCTGATTTGGAATTCAAACATACTGAACTTTCCAAAAAGGAAGCGATTAAATTATTTAAGAAGTTGAAAGAGGATTATAAGCTGGAATTAATTAATGAGATAGCCGGAGACAGCGTATCAATTTACCAGCAAGGAAAATTTATAGATTTATGCCGTGGTCCGCATGTTAATTCTACCGGCCAGATTAAGGCATTTAAGCTTTTAACCATAGCCGGTGCCTACTGGAGGGGGAGTGAGTCAAATGCTATGCTCCAGCGTATCTACGGTACGGCCTTTGAGACAGAGGGAGAATTAGAAAAATATTTATCTGGTTTAGAAGAAGCTAAAAAGAGAGACCACCGCAGGTTGGGCAGGGAGTTAGACCTGTTTAGTTTTCACAAAGAAGGCCCGGGATTTCCTTTTTTTCATCCTAACGGGGTGATTCTTTATCAGTTACTTCTGGATTTTTGGCGAGAAGAACACAAAAAGAGAGGTTACGTAGAAGTCAAAACGCCAATTGTTTTAAGAGAAGAATTATGGAAACAGAGCGGACATTTTGAGCATTATAAGGAACACATGTATTTTACTGCCATTGAGGGCAGTAATTTTGCGATCAGGCCGATGAATTGCCCGGGTGGGTTGCTGCTTTATAAAGAAAAACAACATTCCTACCGGGAATTACCGATAAAAATGGCCGAGTTGGGTCTGGTCCACCGTCACGAGCTATCCGGGGTGTTACATGGCCTGTTCAGAGTTAAGGCATTTGTGATTGATGATGCCCACATATTCTGTATGCCTTCACAGGGTTGCAACGAGATTGTCGATGCAACCAAACTTATCTTGCATCTATACAGGATGGTGGGATTCAATGATTACAGCATTGAACTTTCCACCCGGCCCCAGCACTCGATGGGCTCTGATAAAATATGGGAACAGGCAACAACTGCGCTGAAAGATGCCTTGGCTAAACTTAAAATAGATTATAAGGTCAATGAGGGAGAAGGAGCCTTTTACGGACCGAAGATTGATTTTCATATCAGAGATTGTTTGGGCCGTATATGGCAGTGCGGGACTATCCAGATAGATTTCTCCATGCCTGAAAGATTTAACCTTGACTATATTGGAGAAAATGGGAAGCGTCAGCAGCCGGTGATGATTCACCGGGCTGCCTTTGGTTCGGTGGAGCGGTTTATCGGCATTTTAATTGAACATTATGGAGGGGCATTCCCTGTCTGGCTGGCACCTGAACAGGTAAGAATTATGACTATAGCAGACAGGCATATTGAATACGCAAGAAAAGTATTTTATCTAATAGAGAAAAATGGTATCAGAGTAAAATCTGACTTTCGCAATGAAAAGATAGGATATAAAATCAGAGAGGCCCAGAATCAAAAGATACCTTATATGATAGTAATTGGCGATAAAGAAATAAAAGAAGGGAAGATTTCTCTTAGGATGCGAAAAGAAGGAGACCAGGGGAGCCAAGACATCGATAACTTTATCCTGAGGATAAACAAAGAGATAAAGAATAAAAAATGAGATATCAACTTGCCCAAACAAGTTAGAAAAATTTTTCTGACTTATGGGCTTATTGAAAGGAGGGATGATATTATCAGAAGAGTAAGAATTAATCAGCAAATTCGTATTGGAGAGATCAGGGTTATTGGAGCCAAGGGAGAACAATTAGGGGTTTTAGTTCTTGAGCAGGCATTAAACCTGGCCAAGGAAAAGGAATTAGACCTGGTTGAGATTGCGCCCGACGTGCGGCCTCCGGTGTGCCGGATAATGAATTACGGTAAGTTTAAATACGACCAGCAGAAAAAAGAAAAGGAGGCCAGAAAGAAACAGAAGTCAAGGGAACTTAAAGAGATAAAGATGCACGCCAATATTGAGGAGCACGATTATCAGGTAAAACTCCGTAGTGCCCAGAAATTCTTGCAACATTCCAACAGGATCAAGCTCACTATGATATTTCGCGGAAGTGAAATGACGCATCTTGACCTGGGGAGAAAGGTCGTTGACCGTTTAATTAAGGATTTAGAGGGTCTGGGACAGGTAGAGAAAGGTCCTTTCCGGTTGGGGAGGCTCTTAATGACTATTATTGTACCAAAATAATTCATAGCTGGTCAAGTTGAGAAAAAATAGCTGGTCGCAGCTAAACTAATGGGATATGTCTTTTCTAAAAGTTGCGATTATCTGCGAAGTCTTTAAGCGTGAATTCTAAAAGGTATTATCAGCGACCATCCATATATAAAGGGATAGAAAGATGCCAAAGATGAAGAGCCGACGAGGCGTAAAGAAAAG
>JAUWXU010000053.1 GCA_030616145.1 Candidatus Omnitrophota bacterium
AGATTATCGGAACCGGTCAAAATACGGGTTCCTAGTTTGATTACTATTCTTTTGGACCTTGATGCTAATTCTTTTCTGATATCAGTTTCTTTTAACATCGTTAAGTTATTCTACAGATAACCTCAATTAATTTATCCACTCCCTGGCCGGTCAAGGCCGAAATAGGGTACACCTCCCCACCAAATTTTTCGGTGTGGGGGTAAACATCTTTGCCTATTCTGGAAGTAAAGTCGCTAAAATTATCTTTCGATCTTTCCAGGTCCATTTTGTTGGCAACTATAATTTGCGGCTTCTCAACTAAAATACGATTATGAAATTCCAGTTCTTTATTTAAAGACAGGTAATTTTTAAAGGCTTCACCACCCCCAATGGACATATCTACAAGATGGACTAAAACCCTTGTTCTTTCAATGTGCCGGAGAAAATCATGCCCCAGCCCACGGCCCTGGTGTGCCCCTTCGATTAAACCAGGAATATCACAGACAGCAATGTGTTTAAAATCGTTGCAATTTAAAATACCCAGAATAGGCTTGAGGGTGGTAAATGGGTAAGATGCCGTTTTTGGTTTTGCGTTTGAAATACGGGATATCAGGGTAGACTTTCCGCTGTTAGGAAAACCGACTATTCCAATATCGGCAATAAGTTTTAATTCTAAAAAAAGGTCTCTGTTTTCACCGGACTCTCCTTGAGTGGCCGGGTTTCGATGGACGCTCCCCTTTCCGCCCTTACCCCCCTTGACAATGACAACCTCATCTTCCGGCTCTACCAGATCACGCAAGACAAGGCTAGTCTTCAAATCCCGAATAATTGTACCGGCCGGCACGCTGATAATCTGGGAGGAGGCGTCACTACCTTTTTTATCGTTGCTTCCTCCCGGTCCTCCGGGGCGCGCCTTAAAATGTCTCCTGTATTGAAAGTCCAACAATGTCCCCACGGCCTTATTAACTCTGATGATTATATCTCCGCCTCTACCCCCATCGCCACCAGTGGGAATTTTAATTCTTCTTGTCCTGCCATACCTAAAGCTATTGCAACCCGCCCCACCATTACCTGCCTTAACAAATATCTTTGCCCTGTCAATGAACATTTTTCTCTAAAAAGACTATCTCTTCGTCTTGCGTCTTGCATATTGCGTATTGCGTTACATTATGCATAACGAATTAGTTTTAATTCACAATTATGTTTACAGTCTTCGGTTTTTTAAATTGGACCATCCCGTCCTGCAAGGCAAAAAGGCTATCATCCCTGCCCCTTCCTACATTAATTCCAGGTCTAAATTTTGTACCCCGCTGCCTGAGAATAATACTGCCTGTTTTCACAAATTGCCCTCCAAAGCATTTTACTCCCAGCCGTCTGCCTTTACTGTCTCTACCGTTTCTGGACGAACCTAATCCTTTTTTATGTGCCATGATATTACCTCCTAAAAATCCTCTTTTATAATTGCTATATTGTTAAACTGTTAAATTGCCAAAACTGAAAAGTGAATTTTTTAGCAATTTAATAATTTCAGTCTATAATTCGCGTTATTTAACGCTTATTTCTTTCACTTCAAGTCTGGTCAATTCTTGCCGATGCCCAATCTTTTTTTTATATCCTTTTCTCCGGCGATATTTAAATGCAATTATTTTTTTCCCGCGTAGATGTCCTAAAACCTCACATGTTACACTGGCATTTCGCACTGTTGGTTGACCAACAGTAATCTTTTTACCATCATTTACCAGAAGCACCTTTTTTAGCTGAAGTTGGGCTCCCTCTTTTTTAGCTAATCTTTCAGTTTCAAAGATATCCTTTTTCTTAATTCTGTATTGTTTACTTCCAACCTGAACTATAGCGTACATTCTTACCTCCTAAGCGGTCAGCCGGTTTGCCGGTTATTATTTTATCTTATACTCCTCAAGATGAAAATCTCTATCTTCCTTGAATGTGATTCTGGTCCTGAATTTCCGCTCCAACGAAACTATAACGCCTCTATCCTCATTCAGAAGGCGGCTAACCACCAAATGGTGGGCAACAACAGTTATCATTTTTCTCTTTGTTCTTAAAAGTTCCTTCCTTATCTGGTAAAGCAGGTCAATAGAAATAGTAGAAATTGACCTGACCATCCCCCGGCCCCGACAGTAAGGACAGGTTTCATACACCACATCTGCTAAGGAAGGGCCGGTCCGCTGCCGGGTTATCTCTACCAGACCAATTTCTGAGAACGGCAGAATATTAATTTTTGAGCGGTCATTTTTAAATGCCTTGCGCAAAATATCAAGAACCATTCTTTGGCTTCTGCTGGAGGCCATATCAATAAAATCAATCACTATTATCCCCCCGATGCCTCTTAAACGAACCTGTCTGGCTATTTCGGCGGCAGCCTCGCAATTTGTTTTAACTACAGTATCCTCCAGTCTTTTCTTCCCGATAAACCGGCCTGTGTTTACATCAATAGACACCAGTCCTTCTGTCTCCTCAATTACTATATGACCGCCGGATTTAAGATAGGCAACGGGCTGAAATATCTTATTTATTTCTTTTTCCAGATTGTAGGTTTCAAATAAAGGTTTCCCACCCCGGTGCAACACCAAATTGGGTAAAAGCCGGGGTTGCAGTGACCTGATAAACTGCCGTATCCTTTTATATTCAAGCTGGTCATCGACTATCAGCTTGTTTATCTTTTCAGTAAAAGAATCTCTGATTATTCTTAAAGCTAAATCAAGTTCCCGGTAAACCAAAGACGGCGTCGGGGAGGTTCTGCTCTGTCTTTTTATTCTCTGCCAGAGGTCAAGCAGATACTTGATACTTCTGAAAAGTTCCCGCTTTTCCTTGCCCTGTCCGACAGTGCGGATAATTACTCCCATCCCTCTGGGAAGTTTGAGTTCTTCCAATATCTTCTTTAATCGATTTCTCTCATTTACATCCTGAATCTTTCTGGAGATACCGGCATGGCTATCTGTAGGCATCAATACCAGGTCTCTGGACGGAAGCGAAATGTGAGTGGTCAACCGCACACCTTTGGAACCGATGGGTTCCTTAATGACCTGGACTAAAATCTCCTGCCCTTTCTTTACCAGTTTATTTATATCTTCTTCTTTTTTGCCGCGCTCACCTCCAGGTCTCTGGCGCAGAGACGCAGAATTGATTTCCCCATATTCAGTCGGCAAGGCCACTATATCCGAAACATATAAAAAACCATCTTTTTTCAGCCCTAAATCTACAAAGGCAGCCCCCATACCCGGTATTATAGTCTTAACCTTACCTTTATAGATATTTCCAAAGATACCGCGGGAATCCTCTCTTTCGATATAAAACTCCTGCAAGGTCTTATCCTCAAGGAGGGCTACCCTCTTTTCCTTTTCTGCTACATTTATTAAAATTTCTCTGGGCATTTTATTTCCTTTGAATTTTAGTTCTTCTTAGAATTTAACTAGTATCTAGGATCAGTGCTAATCCGTAACTATTCATCTATTATGTCTTCTATATCTGCAATTTGCACTTCCATTTTTTCCAACCGCTTTCCCATTTCTTCCAGCCTTTTTAATATCTCCATATTTTCGTTGTGGAGAACCCGGGTGGTCTGCTGAACTAATTGTATATTTATATGGGCTATATCTCCCTTATAAATCCGCCAGTCGCTTACAGCATTATATGCGGCATTATACTCTTGCACAACGTCTGCCAGGACTATACTGACATTACTGCCAAGAATGATTAATGCTCCAATTAACAATATTAACCAGATTTTGTTCATCTCATTATCCTCCTGGTATAATCTTTTATAGAAGGGGACGGGCACCTTTTTTGCGAACGGAAAAGAAAGAACATCAAAAAGGTGCCTGTCCCCTTCTTCGCTATTGAATTAGCGTAAATTAACGTCTTTTGTCGGGGAATCCTGTAGAACATTACCTCCGGAAAGTACATAAGTGTCCGGCCCGACAATATGGGCGCTGATGAATATAAGTAGATCTATCTTTTCAACATCAACTGTGGTGCGTTTAAACAACAGTCCTAAAATAGGTATATCTTGTAAAAATGGTACGCCGATTACACTTTCAGTCTTTACATCCTTCATCAATCCGCCGATAACAATGGCATCCCCATCATTGATTAATACCTGGGTCTCTGCCTCTCTGGTTAAAATAATCGGATATTGGGCTATCACCACTGTGCCCTCATCCTTATCTACGGAGTGCGCATCTACTACAGTAGTATAAGAAGTAACTGAGGGATGCACAATCATATTAATCTGATTATCTCCGCTAATCTGCGGAATTACGTTCAATTGAATCCCGATATCCTGATAATAGTCTAAAGAGGTGGTCAATACCCCCTCCGCAACCTCGCCTTTTAAAATAGGGTACTTCATCCCGACCATTATGGCTGCCTCCTGGTTATCCAGAGTCGTAATCTGAGGAGCAGAAAGGATATTTGCGTCCACGTCTTCCTCTAAGGCATGCAAAATAACCCTCATTTGGCTACCCAATAACTTTTGATACATAAAAGTCAGACCGCCCGTAAAACCGGTAGTAGGATTCCAAGCGTCAGCGCCAGTACCAAGAGTAGTGGACTTTGGACTAAAATTAGATGGTTTTACCTGCAGCGGATTAGCTTCACTTGTGATACGGCCTCCTCCTTCTTTCACACCAACTCCTGTCCAGCCGTTTGAACCGCTCCCTATCTCTATACCCAGGTCCTTCAATTTATCATTATTTACCTCGACTATTTTGGTTTCAATCAAAATCTGCCTGGGCATTACATCAATTTCATCGATTATCTCTTCAATCCTTTCTAAATAGGAAGGGATATCGCTGATTACCAGCGTCTTTGACTTTACTTGTCCTTCTTTGGCAATCAGCCTTTCTCTTTTTTTGAACTCATCTGCCCCAAATGCCCAGCCCTTCTGGCCTTTCACCTCCAGGACAGTTATTACTCCCCGTTCTGAAACCTGGTCTTTTAAAAGGGCTGCAACATCTCCGGCATCTACGTACTTGAGTTTAAAAACCCTGGTTACTACCGGCTCAACCCCAGCAAGTTCCTGCTCTTCCTTTCTCT
>JAUWXU010000090.1 GCA_030616145.1 Candidatus Omnitrophota bacterium
GCCTGACAGATTTATTCCGATTTTTGCTAAAAGCGGCAGTGATTATTTGACAGTTCATATCGAGGCCTGCAAGTCTTCCCGGAAGACAATAGCTCTGATTAAGAGCCTTGGCCTAAAGGCCGGCATTTCCCTTAAACCGAAGACCGGACTCGATGATATTAAAGACATCTTAGAGGCAGTTGATCTGGTGTTGTTTATGACGGTGGAGCCGGGATTCGGTGGTCAGGCATTTATCTCCTCGGTCCTGCCTAAAATCAGCCAGCTTCGCCGAAAGTGGGATGGCGATATAGAAGTTGACGGAGGAATAAACAGGAATACGGCAAAGCAGGCAGTTGAGGCCGGAGTTAATATACTGGCGGCTGGCAGTGCAATATTCAACTCAAAAGACAGAAAGAAGGCAGTTGAGGAATTAAGGATAAAAGTAAGCAGGGAGGTAACATGATTAAGTTTGGAACAGACGGGTGGAGAGCAGTAATCAGCGAGGAATTTACATTCGATAATGTCAAAATTGTTGCTCAGGCAATGGCTGATTTTATCAATAAAGACCGTCAGGCTAAAAATAAACAGATAATTGTGGGATATGACACGAGATTTCTTTCTGAAAGATATGCCCAGACAGTAGCGTGTGTTCTGGCGGCAAATGGAATAGGAACAATACTGACTGATAGGGTAATCCCCACTCCGGCGCTGAGCTTTACTATATTGAATAAAAAGTTAGGCGGCGGAATTATGATTACTGCCAGTCACAATCCAGCTGAATTCAACGGTATTAAATACAAGGCCTACTATGGCGGTTCGGCCGACCCTCAGATTACCAGGGTTATAGAACAGAAACTTTATAAAAATAGGATTAGAATTTTACCTCTGGAAGAGGCCAAGAAGGTCCTGTTGAAGATTGAAAATATAATGCCGGATTATCTTAAGGCAATCAGTAATTATGTGGATATAGAAGCCCTGAAAGGCCGGGAGTGCAGGGTGTTGGTAGATGTAATGTATGGAGCGGCAGATAGTTACATTGCCAAATTTCTGAGCGGCGGAAAGTGCAGGGTCGATAATATACGTTCGGAAATAAATCCCGGCTTTGACGGAAAAAGGCCGGAACCATCGCCGGAGAACTTAAAAGAGACAGCCGAGATTGTTAAAAAAGGTAATTATGACGTCGGCCTGGCTACTGACGGCGATGTAGATAGATTAGGAGTAATTACTCCTGAAGGTGAAGTAATCAGCGGGCATAAGGTAATGGCCCTTCTTTTGCTCCACCTTGTAGAAGATAAAAAATTATCAGGGTCAGTAGTTCAGACCATTTGCGGAACATTTTTAATCAATAAAATCTGCCAAAAGTATGATTTGAAGATGCATGAAACGCCGGTCGGGTTTAAATACATCTGCGAGATTATGAGAAATGAAACAGTGCTTATCGGCGGAGAAGAAACCGGCGGGGTGGGGTTCAGGGGTTTTATACCCGAAAGAGATGGTATTCTTTCCGGGCTTTTGATCCTGGAATTGATGGCCTATAGAAAGAAAGGTATATTGGAAATCCTCAAGGATGTAGAACGTGAATACGGCAGTTTTGTTTACCAGCGGCTGGATAGTATCTTTCACGATGAAAAAAAGAAGAAAATGATTATTTCCAGATTAAAGAATAATCCTCCCAAGGATATTTTAGGAAAGATGATAAAAGAGATTAAAACAGTTGATGGAATAAAGTTTATTTGTGAAGATATGAGCTGGCTGATGATTAGGACTTCAGGAACAGAACCCCTTGTTAGGATTTACGCTGAGGCCCCTGATATAGAGACAGCCCAGAAGATGCTGCAGTTCGGCAAGGAAATGGCGTTTAAATAATTAGAATATCTATGACAAAGGTGATATTGGTATGTAGCGGCCAGACTGACTGGGATTCCAACGGCAGAATTCAGGGTTTGTTGGATATACCTTTAAATGCCGAAGGATATAGGCAGGCAAAAGAGGTGGCTGAAGAATTAAGCGATATGAGGATGGATATCATTTATTCCGGCAGTCTTTCCCGGGCCTATCAAACTGCCAGGATAATTGCCCAGCCGCATAAGCTGAAGGTGAAGAAATTAAAGGCATTTGATGACATTGATTACGGGATGTGGCAGGGAATATTACTTAACGAGATTAAAAAAAAACACAGAAAGAGCTACAATCTTTGGCGGGCGAAGCCGTTATATTCAAGCCCACCCAAAGGGGAAGCAATCAAAGATGTCCAGCAGAGGGTAATTGTTCATACTGAAAAACTGCTGGCCAAGCATAGACACCAGATATTTTGCCTAGTATCCCATCCAATAATAAATACTATTATAAAATGCCATTTTCTTAAACAGAATTTAGATAAAATCTGGAAGATGCTGCCGGAGACAGGAAGTTGGGAGATACTGCAGGCGTAAATAATTTTGCGGATCACAACCGGCTAAGGCGCCAACCAATATTATGTCCACACAAATAGATAAGATAAGAAATTTTAGCATAATCGCTCATATTGACCATGGGAAATCCACGCTGGCCGACAGATTTCTTCAGTTTACTGATGCCATTACCGACCGCGAATTCAGGAATCAGGTCCTTGATGATATGGATTTGGAAAGGGAAAAGGGGATTACCATCAAGGCACGGGCGGTGAGAATAAAATATAAGGGATATTCACTCAACCTGATCGATACGCCCGGTCATGTGGACTTTAGCTATGAAGTTACTAAGTCTTTGGCGGCTTGTGAAGGTGCTTTGCTTCTGATCGATGCTGCCCAGGGCGTAGAGGCCCAGACTGTTTCTAATCTTCACCTGGCCTTGGAAAATAATCTGATCATAATCCCAATAATTAATAAGATTGATCTGGCCAATGCTGATGTTGAACGGGTTAAGCGCCAGCTGGGGGATATCCTTAAGATTAAAACAGATGAGGTAATTTTGGCGTCTGCCAAAGAGGGTATTGGGACAGAACAGAT
>JAUWXU010000097.1 GCA_030616145.1 Candidatus Omnitrophota bacterium
AAATATTTACACCAGAGATTCGGAATGGAGGCGATTGAGGAATTGTCCTGCGGGCTGCGTTTTGCCGAAAATGGCGAGGGAGAAGGCGGCAGGAATATCTCAAGGATTATTGAACAGGCAACTGGAGCCAAATTTTCTGAAACAATCAGAGGTTTTGCCAAATTTGTCTGGGATGCAGCCGGAAAAGACAAGAACATCGAACCAGTAGTTTCTTATAGTCTGATTTTTAATGGAAGGCCTTTAAATAAACGGGGGGATGTTAATAGCTGGGCCACGGACTATTACCACCTCGAAATGAGACCTTCTCTGGTTTTCAATATAAACAAAATCAGCAGTTCAGGGGATATATCTACCCAGGTAGGATTGGTAACTGAAGAGGGATTTATTATTGTGGGTAATTCAGGTGTAAAAGGAAGGTTTGACCTGGAGCAGATAATCAGGGAAAATTATATAGATGCGGCTAAAATCAAAGAGATTGTGATTATGATCAGTAATGTCAGTTCGGCGATGGTAAGATATGAACTTTCACTCGATGTTAGTATTTAAAGGAAATGCCGCTCCAGACCGCGTAGGAATGGTAATTATAAAGGTAAAACCTCTCATATTCCATATTTGAATTACAAATGGTATATTCTCCAAGCCCAACAAGAGAGAGTTGCCTGTTGATTGGATAGATTGCCTTGAGGATTATGGAGTGTTCATAGTCAGTCTGGGTATCAGTTGTGTAAGCGCTTGTCCTGGTTTGTGTCTTTCTGTCTGTATAAGCCCTCAATAAAAACTCATAAGCACCTTCTAATACGAAATCTCTATCTCTTTCAGCGAGTGGATAGAGATAGATTATGGATGGCCTGAGTTCCACAAGTGCATAATTAAAATATCTGGGGGTATAGATACCCGCAATTCCGCTGTTATCGTAACGGTTCTGGTTGCTAAGATTCCAGAAGCCCGAGACGGCTAAGTTAAGTTGCCATTTTTTTACCGGGCTATAAAACAGGCCGGCATTGAAATTGTGCAGATAATCCAGCCGTTTTTTGTTGGTCAATATACCATTCGAATCCACTACCAATTTATCAGTATAGCGTTTATGCAGAAAGGTGTATCCTAGGTTATATAAAAATTTGGGTGAGGCTCGCCATTGATAGTCTACCATCTGTCTCATGCCATAGTAGTCCTTTTCATCTTTCTCCGGTGCATTATCAAGGGTCATCGAAATAAGGGATTGAAAGTTCGGATATCTGCGCAGGTAATATTCGGTGGTGGAACTCAAGACCCCCGGAGATGAATCGGCCTTGCCTGTCTTAAACTGGATGTTTAGATTTCCTCCGAAATCGCGGTAGTCGTACAGGCCAGTACCCCATTTCTCATCCCGGGTTTCTTTATTAAGCGACCAGCTTCCAAACCCGGCAATTCTCATCGAGGTCTTTTTATCAAATATATGTTTAAAGGCAAGATAGGCATTATGGTCCTGGTCCATAACAGTGAGTTCGCCGCCTTCTTCTTCAGGTATTACCTTAACCTTTCTTTCAATGGAACTGAAGAATAGGGGGATGAGATAGTTGTTTTCATCAAACTTTATGGTGGGTGAGAAATCCAGCGATACCCTTCCGCCACCCACACCTTTACGGTCAGTCAGGCCTGAAAAGCCCCCTAAGACCTCCAGTTTGAGCAGGGCTATGAGCTTAGCATTACCAATTATGTTTTTGACTTGGGTGTTGAGTTCGGTCTCCCTGAGTGCTTCCTTGAGCTTTTTTTGTTCAGCCACGGCAGGAGATGAATATAAAACAAAAAGCAGTATTAATAGGCAAAAAGAGGTTGTTTTCATATTTTTATGATTTTTGATACTCTAACATGCCAAAATGGACTTGTCAAATATTTTTTCTTGACAGACCTCCACTTTTATCTTATTATATATCTGTATCCCAAGAGGTTACATTTCAGCAAAGATGTGGGGCAAAAGTATTAAAAACTTATCAAAAGCATTAAAGAAGTGGGAAAAATGGTGAATTGTAAAAAAATAGCCTTAGTTAGTTTAATATTGGGAATAATCTTTGTGGGTTCTTTCTTGGTCAATAGTTCCCAGGATGCAATAGCTATGTTTCTTCAAAAAGAAGGGACAACAGCTAAGATAAGTTTTCTTATTGGCAAGGTAGATGTCAAGCATGCTGGAAGCAGACAGTGGGAGCCTGGCCGGGAAAAGATGGTTTTGACCAAAGGTGCAAAGATAAAAACCGGCAAGGATGGCCGGCTCGAACTGATTTTACTCGATGGCAGCAATATCCAACTCAAGGAAAATTCCAGCCTGACTATCAGGAATTTAGGGATTAATAGCCGGGGCAACAGGGATACGC
>JAUWXU010000046.1 GCA_030616145.1 Candidatus Omnitrophota bacterium
TTTATGAAGAAAGGTAAGCTTCGCGGGAGACGGTAAATCAAGGGTGATTTTTGAGATTGGTATTATTGGGTCCTCCAGGTGCAGGTAAAGGAACGCAGGCAGTAGTACTTTCCGAGCGGTTCAATATCTATCATATCTCTACTGGAGATATATTGCGGGAGGAAGTTAAGGAAGGTTCACCTTTAGGTTTGAAGGCAAAACAGATTATGCAGCAGGGCGGTCTGGTCCCTGACGAAATTATCATTCAGATTGTAGAAAAGGCGATTAATAGCAAAAAGTCAACCAATGGTTTTATTCTGGATGGTTTTCCCCGAACTTTAGCTCAGGCCGAACAATTAGATAAGATGTTATCTAATTCGGATAAAAATCTGGATTTGGTGCTGGATTTTGAGACCTCCACCCCGGTTATTATTGAGCGTTTGTCTGGAAGAAGGATATGCCCCAGCTGTGGCGCGGGTTATCATGTTAAAAATATTCCTCCGAAAGTAGAAGGGATCTGCGACAATTGCAACAGCAAGTTGTCGCAAAGAGATGACGATAGACCTGAGACGATTAAGAAGAGAATAGATTTATATCAGAAGAGTATATCTTCAATTATTGATTATTATAAAAAGAAAGGGCTTTTAAAAACGGTTTCTGGCGATTTAGAAGTCGATGCGCTTTATAAAGTTTTAATTGAAATGTTCAAAAACAATGGTCTTACTTAAATCGGCAGAAGAGATTGAACTAATCAGAGCGGCCTCTAAGATAGTTTTTGGGACAGTTAGAGATCTAACCAATTATCTGCGTCCGGGGTTGACTACCGGCCAGATTAATGAAAGGGCAAATGCGTTGATTGTTGAACAGGGAGGTCGGCCAGCATTTCTTGGCTATCAAGGATTTCCCGCTGCGACTTGTGTTTCGATAAATAATGAGGTTGTGCACGGAATACCCGGTCCACGCCAGTTAAAAAAAGGAGATATAGTCAGCCTGGATATAGGAGTTGAACTCAATGGATATTTTGGCGATGCAGCCGTTACTTTACCAGTCGGGAAGATATCCAAAGAGGCAGAAGAGCTGATTTCTGTTACCAGGGGTGCTCTTGTAAAAGGAATAGAACAGGCCACCTCCGGTAACAGATTGTCAAATCTATCCTGCGCCATCCAGCAATTTGTAGAGGAGAATGGTTTTTCAGTCGTTCGTCAATTTGTTGGACATGGCATTGGTTCCAAGCTGCATGAGGAACCGGCAATACCCAATTTTGGCATAATGAACCAGGGGCCAGAACTGCTCAGTGGTACGGTGTTGGCTATCGAACCAATGGTTACTCAAGGTGATTACAGGGTTAAGGTAGACCAAGATGGATGGACAGTCGTAACTCGTGATGGGAGCCTATCTGCCCATTTTGAAGATACTGTTGCTGTTACTGATAATGGTCCGGAGGTATTGACGGGGATTTTGACATTATAAGACGAAACAGCACAAGAAATCGGTATCTGGTAAAACGGTTTGCGGTGTTCGGTTAGCGGGGAGAAATGAGAAGATAACCGAAAACCGCACTAAGGAATAAGGCGACGAATGGCGAAGGAAGAGCCGATAGAAGTAGAAGGTACGGTACTCGAGGTGTTGCCCAACGCAATGTTCCGGGTAGAACTGGAGAATGGGCATAGGGTATTAGCCCATATTTCCGGCAAAATGAGAATGCATTATATAAGGATTCTTACCGGGGATAAGGTTAAAATGGAGCTTTCTCCTTACGACCTTACAAAGGGAAGAATTACTTATAGAATGAAATAAATTCGACCACATAGTTTAGTAAAATTCTTCAAATTTTCCTAAACCACGGTTTCATTTGAGGAGCAAAGGCGACGAATGAAGGTAAGATCATCAGTCAAAAGAATGTGCGCTAATTGTAAGATTATCAGGCGTAAAGGCGTAGTGAGAGTACTCTGCACAAATCCAAAGCATAAGCAGAGACAGAAGTAGGAGGTAGCAGCAGGATGCCCAGAATAATAGGAATTGATTTACCCAGAGAAAAGAGGATAGAGATAGCGCTTACCTATATCTACGGAATAGGTCGGTCCCTGTCCAACAGGATGCTCAAGATTGCCAAGATAAATCCTGATACAAAAGCCAAGGATCTCAGCGATGAAGAAGTTTCGAGATTATCGGCTATTATTCAGAAGGAATACAAGGTAGAGGGAGATTTAAGGAGAGAGATTTCGCAGAATATTAAACGCTTGATTGACATAGGCGCTTATCGCGGTTTTCGACATCGCCGAAACCTGCCGGTAAGGGGGCAGAGAACTCATACAAACGCCAGAACCAGAAAAGGTCCGAAAAGGACAGTAACTATGAAGCGGATCAAACCGGTGACTGTTCCATCGCCGAAAAAGGAGTAAGGAATATATGGCTAAGGAAAAGAAGATTAAAGGCGTTGAAAAGGGCATTGCCCATATTCAAGCCACTTTTAATAATACCATAATTACAATCACCGACAGAGAAGGCAGAACCATTGCCTGGTCTTCCAGCGGCACAGTCGGCTTCAAGGGTTCTAAGAAGTCAACTCCCTTTGCTTCACAGATAGCCAGTCGAAATGCTGCTAAAAAGGCGATGGAGCGCGGAATGAAAGAGGTCGAGGCCTATGTTAAAGGACCGGGTTCTGGGCGCGAGTCTGCTATTAGGGCTCTGCAGGCCGCAGGGCTTTTTGTGAGTCTGATAAAGGATGTTACCCCTATTCCTCATAATGGCTGTCGGCCACCAAAACGCAGGAGGGTATGATAAATTGGCACGAAGATTAGAATCCGTTTGCAGGCTTTGCCGTAGAGAAGGAATGAAGTTATTTTTGAAAGGTACCCGGTGCGGTACTGATAAGTGTGCATTTAGCCGGCGGGATTACAGTCCTGGCGAACACGGTAAAATGCGACGCAAACCATCCAATTATGCCTTGCAGCTCCGGGAGAAACAGAAGGTAAAGAGGATCTACGGACTTTTAGAAAAACAATTTCGCCTTTGTTTTAAAAAGGCTGAGAGGATGAAAGGGGTTACCGGCGAGAAACTGCTGGAATTGTTAGAACGGCGGATTGATAATGTAACCTATCGGTTGTGTTTTGCTGCATCCAGACCTCAAGCCCGGCAAATAGTTCTACACGGTCATATTTATGTAAATTCCCGGAGAGTTAATATCCCTTCCTATATTGTAAAACAAGGGGATAAGATACAGCTCAAAGGCAAGGAAAAATTGTTAAAACAGGTTAAAGATAATATAGAAATGGTCGGAGAACGGGGTGTACCCTCGTGGTTAACAGTTGACCATCAAAAATTTTCCGGCGAGGTAATCAGGATTCCCAGGCGTGAGGAAATTCCTATCCCTGTCCAGGAAGAATTGATAGTAGAGTTATATTCGAAGTAATAAACACGGATTGGCACTGATTAATTGGTTAACGGGTTAACCGGTTAGGGCCTTGACGGGTTAGTAAACCGGCAAACCAGTTACCGGATTAATTCACTAACTGGCTAATCTGCGAACCGGCTAACTACTTTTATCCGTGCTAATCAGTGTAATAAGGAGGTAGACTATGGGTGTCAGGTGGAGGGGTTTTGAATTACCCAAGGTATTGGAAAGTGATAAATCTACATTAACCCCTACTTATGGAAAATTTGTAGCTGAGCCGTTTGAAAGGGGCTATGGGGCTACTATCGGCGCTTCCTTGCGCCGCATTTTAATCTCATCTATTGAAGGAAGCGCAGTTACCGCTGTGAAGATAGAAGGCGTTTCCCATGAGTTTTCAACTATACCGGGGGTGGTAGATGATATAACTCAAATAATATTGAACATAAAGAAGCTTGTCTTACGCTCCCAGGCCAAGGGCCCGAAGATTATCAAAATAAATGCGAATAAAAAGGGAGAAGTAACAGCTGAGAATATTCAGACAGACGGAACAGTCGAGGTCTTAAATAAAGACCTTCGCATTGCCACCTTATCCAAGAAGGCCAAACTTAATATTGAAATGGAGGTATCTAAAGGAAGGGGTTACGTCCCCGCAGAAAGAAATAAGAAAGAAGACCAGGCTATTGGAACCTTAGCTGTCGATGCTGTATTTTCACCAGTCAGAAAAGTAAATTACCGGATTGAAAATACCAGGGTAGGCCAGGCTACTGATTATGACAGGTTAATCCTGGAAATCTGGACAGATTCCAGCATCTCTCCGGAAGATGCCTTGGTCTATGCCGCAAATATTTTACAAAAACACCTGGAGGTATTTGTTAAATATGGTGAATTTCCGGAAGAGGAAGAAGTAGTTGAGGAGGTCTCAGGCCAGGAAGAAGCCCATGAGGTTTTGAAAAAGCCGATATCGGAGTTGGAGTTGTCGGTAAGAAGTGCTAATTGTTTGAAGGAGGCCAGAATCAAGACTATTGGTGACCTTGTCCAGAAGACAGAAAGCCAGATGTTGAAGTACAGAAATTTCGGTAAAAAATCCTTACGTGAGATCAATGACATCCTTAAAGAAATGAACCTTTCTTTAGGAACAAAGATAGAAAAAAGGAAAGTCGTAAATGCGCCACCGAAAAAGAAAAAAGAGATTTGAATGTCGCACAATGGGGCACAGAAAGGCCCTGATGAGAAGTTTACTCAGTGCCCTTTTTCTGCACCAGAAGATTAAAACCACTGTTGCCAGAACCAAAGAAGTAAGAAGGGCGGCTGATAAATTAGTTACCCTCGGCAAACAGTCTACACTTCATGCCCGGCGGCAGGCCTTTGAGATATTACAGGATAAGGCGCTGGTCAAAAGACTATTCGAGAAAATAGCGCCGGCATTTGAGAAGCGCGCCGGCGGCTATACGCGCACGATACGTATTTCACCTCGTCATGGCGACGGAGCCGAAATGGCAATTCTGGAGCTGACCGAACTTATTGCAGCACCAGAGCGCGGCAAGATTAAACCAGCCGGGAAACCACGCCAGCCCTTAAAAGAAGAGGTTAAGCCAAAAGAGAAGAGAGAAAAAGAAAAAGCCATACCGGAGAAAAAAGAAAAAAAGACTTCAGGCTTTCTGGAAGGTCTGAGGAAACGCTTCAGGACCGACCGTTAAGTTTCTCACCTCTCATTGTCCTAATCCTAAAAGGATGAAATTAGCCAAAAGAATTGTCGAGATCGAACCATCTATTACTCTGGCGATAACTGCCCGGGCCAAGAAGATGAAGGCAGAAGGCGAGAGGGTTATAAATTTTGGGGCAGGCGAGCCGGATTTTGATAGTCCAGGTTGCGTTAAACAGGCTGCAATCCAGGCTATTAACAGTGGATTCACAAAATATACCCCTGTCTCCGGAATATCCGAGCTTAAAACGGCTATCTGTGATAAGCTTAAAAAAGATAATGGATTAGATTATAGCCCAGACCAGATTGTTGTTTCCTGCGGGGCCAAACATTCCCTTTTCAGTATCATTCAGGTTTTATGCGAAGAAGGCGATGAAGTAATAATACCCTCTCCTTACTGGGTGAGTTATCCAGCGATGGTTAAATTAGCCGGGGCCCAACCGGTGATTGCCAGAACAGAGATGGGTAATAATTTTAAATTAA
>JAUWXU010000036.1 GCA_030616145.1 Candidatus Omnitrophota bacterium
GTTGCGGGAGGTCCTGGACAAACATCCCCCTAAATAAGCTCCTCCTATTTTACCCAGACTACGAAAGATTATATAACAAAGTCCCAGGCCACCTAATAGTTTTAACAATCCTATATCCAAATTTGCTCCGGCCAGGACAAAAAAGAGCAGATAGAACGGCGAATCTATGCTTCTTAAGGCATTAAAGAATTTAAAAGACAACTTATTAAAGTTAACCAACATTGCGCCCAAGAACATACAGGACAAAAGCACCGACAGGTGAAAATAAAGGGCCAGACCGATATTTAAAAAAATAAATCCCAGCGTATAAATAAGCAGGTCACCGGAAGTCCTGGTATACCGGGAAAAATAAGACAGTAAAAAAGATATCACCCCTCCCAGTAAAAATGCGCCGATAATCTCCAACAATGAATAAAGAATTACGCCGGGAAAAACAAGGTTTGTTGCCGGCTGAAAAACCATTGCCTTGCAAACAGCCAGGGATATAGCGAATATAATAAGGCACCAGGCATCATCAATGGCTACTACACCCAAAAGGGTATCAGTAAAAGAACCCCTGGCTTTATATTCCCTTACCACCATCATTGTGGCTGCCGGAGCAGTAGCCGAAGAAATTGCGCCGAATAAAAGTGCGATATAAAAAGGTTGTTTTAAGATAAATAAAAAGGCGAGTGTAACCAAAATCCATGGCACGCATGCCCCCAAAATAGATATCCAGAGGATATCTCTGCCGATTCTACGAAAGGTAGAAATAAGAAAATTCTGGCCTATGCTGAAGGCGACAAAACCCAGAACAACATTGGAAATCAGGCCGGATGAGTCCAATATCCCCTGAGAAACCAGATTCAATGCGTATGGCCCGATAATAATACCCAACAACAAATAAGCGGTTATACTGGGAATCTTGATGCGATGGATAAGTTTGGCTGCGGCAAGGCCCAGTAAAAGAATAATACCCAGGCTGAAAATTATCTCGGTCATTTATTTAATGATACCTTTCTGTTTAAATATTGCCAGGATTATGTCAAAAAGGCTGACAATCCCGGTAAGTTTATCCCCATCCTTGACTACTAAAAGCCGGGGGCTATCGTGTAATTTCATCAACCGGCGTGCCTCTTTTACTGATGCCTCCTCTGTTACAGTAACAAAATGCGTATTTATTAACTCATCCACTATAACCAGCATGCCCATTTCACTGGATATATCAGTAAACAAAATATCTTCCTCTTCCTTTTCTACAAACGGCACTCTTTCCAGCATTTGGGCCAAATCCCGGCTGTAAGGCTGGAAGACCTTTAAGAGGTCTTCGAATGTAACTATTCCCACTATTTTATTATTTGTTTCTACCACTGGTAGAGTATGAAAGCTGTGCTTGCGAAATATCTCTATCAATTGACTTAAATTAGTAGACCTTTTAACAACCACAACCTCTTTAGTCATACAATCCTTAACCTTCAATACTATCACCTCCAATTAGGACATAGCTTATAAAAATCTCTGGTTTTCTAAGCTATGCGTCCGAATTGACATTGAAGGCTTGCCCTAAGGGCAAGCCCGAGATACTTTCTAAACAAAATATAAGGGATACATCCCTCTCTAAATCCCCATTATTTTAACTAATTATCCCCTTTTTGTCAAAGATTTCTTTTATCAGATTGACACATCTCCTTGTGGCGCCGCGAGTTATCTCGACAGACTGCCTTGCGCGAATACCTATTTCGGTCCTTTCTGAAGAATCTGCCAATAATCTTAATAGATTCTTTTCTAATTCACGGCCACTAGCCACTAAAATCGCCGCCTGTCTATCCAGCAGGACATCGGTAACTTCCTTAAAATTAGACAGGTGGGGCCCAAACAATATTGGCTTAGCCAATATGGCCGGCTCTATTGGATTCTGGCCGCCGTGAGGAATAAGTGAACCACCCACAAAGACAACTGTTGCCAGGCTATAAATAGCTTTGAGCTGTCCGATGGTATCTAAGATAAATACGGTCTCGTTATGCATTGTGGATTGTGCGCCATGCCTGAGGCCAGGCAGGTGGTCCTGCGTAGATAATTGGGATATTCTGATTGTGTCAAAACCGTATTTGGATACTAACTTCTCAATCTGGGGAGTCCTTTCTGGATGTCGAGGAGCAATAAGAAGTCTTAAATTCGGAAATTTCTGTTTTACCGTTCGAAAAACATCCAGGATTATCTCTTCCTCTCCGGGATGAGTACTGCCTGCTACAAAAAGTTGTTCATCCGGATTCAAATTTAAACCTATGGTCTGCGGTTCACAGTCTGCGGCCTGAATATCAAACTTCATATTTCCGGTAATCTTTACCTTTTCCTTTGAGGCACCCAATGCAATTATTCTCTGGGCATCCAGAGCACTCTGCATACAAAACAGGTCAAATTTGCCCAAAATATGCCTCAAGATAAATCTAACTCTGTTATAACCTTTGAAAGAACCAACTGAGATGCGACCATTTACCAGGGCCAAAGGTATTCCTTTTTTAAATAAATAACTTATAAAATTAGGCCAGATTTCTGTTTCAAAGGCCAAAAAAAGGACAGGATTTATCCTGTCGATGATCTTTCTGACAATCCAGCTTAAGTCAAACGGAAAATAAATAACGCTGTAATCTCCGCCAGCCATTTTTCGGGCTATCTGGTTACCGGTCCGGGTTACGGTAGAAACAATCAATCGGTAATCCGGATAGCCCTTTAATAAATCTCTAATCAGGCCCTGGGCACCGATAACTTCACCTACACTAACCGCATGCAACCAGATAATCTTTTTAGCGGATAATCCGGCAAGTTTTTCCTCAGGCAGAACTCCCAACCGCATAAAAAATCCCTCGCCGTAATTCCTGTCTCTGCTCAATCTGAGAAAAAAATAGGGTAAGTAAAAAATTGCCAGAATTATATAGATTAAATCATAGAATAGAAACATTTCATACTCGTATTGCGTATTAAATAGAAATTACCAATTTCTCATTGGTGTTTAGTTTACGCCCGCGGATGTGCCTTGTTATAAACTGATTTCAGCCGCTCAGTAGTTACATGGGTATAAATCTGAGTAGTGGAAAGGTTAAGATGCCCCAAAAGTTCCTGGACACTTCTCAAATCTGCCCCGCGGTCTAAAAGATGAGTGGCAAAACTATGTCTTAAGCTATGAGGCGAAATACCTTCTCTAATTGTCAACTGATGGATATATTTATTAAGAAAACCTCTGACGCTGCGAGAGGAAATTCTTTTATTTTGTTTGTTTAAAAATAGCGGTTCACTGGTGCCCCTACCCCTCACCCTACCTTCTCCCCTATGGGGAGAGGAAAAGGGTGAGGGAGTAAAATGTCTCCGGGAAAGATAATCTCTAATCGCCTTTAACGCCCTATCGCCTATTGGGGCAAGTCGTTCCCTTTTGCCTTTTCCGTAGACCTTTATAATTCCGCCGATAAAATCAACATCCCTGATATTTAAACCTACGAGTTCGCCTACCCTGATTCCTGCACTATAAAGCGTCTCTAAGACCGCCCTATCTCGCAAACCAATCAAGGTATCTCTCGGCGGTACAGCAAGTAGCCTGGTTACTTCGCTTACGTCCAAAAAAATGGGTAATTTTTTATCCAACCGGGGCGTAACTATTGCCAAGGTCGGATTATTAGCCAAATATCCTTCCCGGCACAAAAATTTAAAAAAAGAACGATGGCAGGCCAACTTTCTTGCCACCGTCGATTTGGCATATTCTTTTTTTCTGAGATGAGCCAGAAACTTCCTCAGGACAAGATGGTCCACCTTCTCCAGCGGCTGACCGGCCAAAAATTCTTTAAACCCTTTCAGGTCCAATAAGTAATTGGTAACGGTGTGAGGAGAGGCATTTTGTTCAATCTTCAGATAATTTATAAATTTGGCTATGTAGCGGTCCATCTTATTAGTCCATAGTCCATATTAGTCTATAGTCCACAGATTCTTAAAAAGCGTCTCTTTTTCTCTTATCTATCGACTGCGGACTATCGACTATGGACTTTATTCCTCCGGGAGTTTCCTGGCAGTATATTTGCAGTTTGGCCAATTAGAACAGCCATAAAAGAACCTTCCTGTTTTTGTGTGTATTTCAACTAACTCACCATCGCAATCAGGCGCTGGACATTTTATGCCGGTCGTAATTGACTTAGTATATTTACACTCCGGAAAACCAGAGCAGGCCAAAAACTTGCCATGCGCCCCCCATTTAATTACCATCTGCTTGCCACATTCCTTACAGATCTCTGAGGTAGGTATAACTTCCTTCTTGACATCTTTCATTTTATGTTGGGCTGCCTTTACATCTTCCATAAAGGAAGGGTAAAAAGATTTGAGCACGCTTACCCAATCCCTGGCTCCCTCTTCGATCTCGTCCAACTCAGTTTCCATTTTGGCTGTAAAACCTTCGTCCAGTATCTTGGGAAAGTGCTGGACTAAAAGTTCGGTAACAATAGTCCCCAGTTCCGTAGGTAAAAATGCCCCTCCGTCTCTTTTGACATAATCTCTGGTTAAAATAGTCCGAATTGTCGGGGCATAGGTTGAAGGCCGGCCAATCCCTTGTTCCTCTAATGTCTTTATCAAGGACGCATCGGTATAATGAGGAGGGGGTTTGGTGAAATGTTGGCTGGGTATTACCTCATCCAACAATAACTTTTCGTCTTTCTCCAGGGGAGGTATAGCTACCTGTGGTTTCTTCTCGTCCAAAAGAACCATCCAGCCGTCAAATAGGATAGATGAACCGCTGGCCCGGAAAAGATATTCACCAGATTTAATATCAACAGTAGTTACCGAAATCAGGGCCGGGGACATCTGGCTGGCAACAAATCTATTCCAAATCAACTGGTAAAGCTTATGTTGGTCAGGGGTTAAAAACTTAGTGATGAGTTCCGGCGTCCGGGAAACCGATGTCGGCCGAATGGCCTCGTGGGCCTCCTGGGCACCCTTTCTGGATTTATAACGCATCGGTGAAGCAGGAAGATATTTATCTCCATAGGTCTTTTCTATGTAAGACTTGGCCTCTTGCTCGGCATCCGCGGAAATTCTTACAGAATCTGTCCGCATATAGCTAATCAAACCGACGCTGCCTTCATCTCCTATCTCTATTCCTTCGTAGAGCTGTTGGGCTATCCGCATTGTCTTATGAGCTGAAAAATGAAGTTTATTATAGGACTCCTGTTGCAATTTCGAAGTAATGAATGGGGGAAAAGGATTTCTCTTCTTTTCTTTTTTCTCTATTTTATCAACTATAAAATCTTTGTCTTTGAGATTAGATACTACTGCCTCGGCCTGCTGCCGATCAGAAATCTCTGGCTTTTTACCTTCAACCTCAATCAGGGCAGCAATGAAACTTTGATTTTTAATTTGGTCTGTGGTCTGACCTCTGGTGTCTGGTGTCTTACTAAATTTAGCCTCGATAACCCAATATTCCTGAGACTTAAATGCATTTATCTCCTTTTCCCGGTCACAAATTAACCGAAGGGCCACTGACTGAACTCTGCCGGCACTTAATCCCCGTCCCACCTTTTTCCAGAGAAGGGGGCTCAGGTTATAGCCGACAATCCTGTCAAGTATGCGTCTGGCCTGTTGGGCATGAACCTTATTCAAATCTATTTCTCGGGGATTGTCAAATGCCTTTTTGACGGCCCGTTTGGTGATTTCGTTAAAAACCACTCTGTATATCTTGCCGTTGATATCTTTTAATATATTGGCCAGATGCCAGCTTATGGCCTCGCCTTCTCTGTCCGGATCCGGGGCCAGATAAATTCCTTCTTTCTCCCTGGCCTCTTTCTTTAAACGTGAAACTGTCTTTTTATTCCGGGAAATGACAACATAGCGCGGCTCAAAGTCCTTCTCAACGTCCACCCCCATGGATGATTTCGGGAGATCCATAACGTGCCCCATTGAAGCAGTAACTTCATAATTGGGTCCAAGAAATTTATTTATGGTCTTTGCCTTGGCCGGGGATTCCACTATTACCAATGATTTTTTCACCCATCCCTCCTCTTCTTGACAAACATCTTGCCTGGCAATTCTTTAACTAAATTTTTAATTTCTAATTTCGTTAAAATACTGGAAATTTGACTCGCTGAAAGATGGACATCTCTTACAATTTCGTCAATGTGCCTTGCTTTAGATGACAGCACAGAATAAATTTTTTCTTCCTGGGGTTTAAGCACGACCTCTTCAATCCCCAATTTTTCCGGAGAACCAAACAGGCCGTCCCTGACAACAATACCTCTAAAATCATCTTTAATGCATTCTTTCAAGATTGGGCTTAATTCTTCTATAATATCCTCAGAGCCTTCGACAAGTTTTGCCCCCTGTTTAATCAGGCTGTGCGTGCCTCTTGAAGCGTATGAATCTATTTTGCCAGGAACAGCGAAAACCTCTCTTCCTTGATCCAGGGCAAAACTAGCAGTAATAAGCGAACCGCTCTTCCGGGCCGCCTCCACCACCACCACGCCCAATGACAGGCCGCTGATTATCCTGTTCCGCCGGGGAAAATTTTTCCTTAACGGTCGAGTCCCCATTGGAAATTCAGAAATAACAGCGCCCGAATTTGCTATCTGTTCGGCGAGGCTCCTATTTTCTGCCGGATAGATTACATCCAGGCCACTGCCCAAGACTGCTATTGTCCTACCCTTTACCTTTAAGGCACCGTTATGACTGGCGGTATCAATCCCCCTGGCCATTCCCGAAAC
>JAUWXU010000079.1 GCA_030616145.1 Candidatus Omnitrophota bacterium
GGCAAAGCCCCCTTTCTTTATAAGATTGTTCCGATTGTAGTCAGGATAATGAAAGATTGTTATCCTGAACTTTTAGAGCACAAAGATAACATTTCCAAAGTTATTCTATCCGAAGAAAAGCGCTTTCAAGATATTATTGAGGAGGCCGCGTGCATTCAGGAAGAGCTAATGTCGGCCCTTTCCCGGCAGGGTAAAGACATTATTTCTGGCGAGGAATGTTTTCGTCTTTATGATACCTATGGGTTACCCTTGGAGTTGGTTGAGATCAATGCTGAAAGAAAGGGTTTTAAATTGGACAAGAAGGGTTTCGAACAGGCAATGCTCAGACAACGCCACCTGTCCCGCCAGAGTTCTCAGATAAAGAAAACCATTTTTGCTGAAACCATGGCTACTAAGATTAAATCAAAAGTCAAGGCCACCAAGTTTGTCGGCTATGAAAAGGATAGTTTAAAAACAAGGATTGTCTTGATATTGAATAACGATAAGTTAGTTGAGGCAGCGGCCCAGGGAGACGATGTTCAGGTGGTTTTAGAACAAACACCATTTTACGGAGAGGCCGGAGGGCAGATAGGCGATAGCGGTGTTATTGAAAAAGGCCAGGATGCGCAGATGGAGGTAAAGGATACCACTATAGCAGATGAAATAAGCGTGCATCGCGGGAAAATTATCAGGGGTCAGTTGAAGGTCGGTGATAAGGTTATTGCATCCGTTGATCGGCAGCGTCGAGAGAAGATAAAGAGAAACCATACTGCTACTCATCTCCTTCAGGCTGCGTTGAGGGAAGTCCTTGGCCCGCAGCTCACCCAGTCCGGTTCGCTGGTTAGCGATAAAAGATTGCGTTTTGATTTTACGCACTTTGGGTCAGTAGGGACAACAGATCTTGACCGAATAGAAGAGATAGTGAATCAAAATATCAGGAAGAATATTCCCGTAAAGGTTGAGAATATGCCGTTAGCCCAGGCCAAAAAGGAAGGTGCAATGGCAATATTCGGTGAGAAGTACGGCGAGATAGTGCGAGTGATGATAATTGATGATTGCAGTAAGGAACTCTGCGGCGGAACACACCTTGAGGCAACAGGCGAAATTGGCCTTTTTCGGATAACCAGTGAAAGTGCAGTGGCGGCAGGTATAAGGAGGATTGAGGCCCTGACCGGTGCAGAAGCCTATAATCAGATAAAAAAAGAGTTAAAGATGATTTCCGGATTATCACGTTTGTTGAATAGCCCTTCTTCACTTATTACCGGACGGGTGGAAGGACTTCTTGCTGAGGTGAAATCATATCAGAAGGAAATAGAATCTTTAAAAGGAAAGGTTTCCAGGGTTGAAATTGAAGATCTAATAAAAGAATCTATTCAGGTCAAACAGACCAGAATAATCGCCAGTTACGTGGAAGGTGTTGGAGCCAAAGAATTGAGAGCCAGGACTGACTTGATTAAAGAGAAGTTGAAATCAGCGGTTATTGTATTAGGTACAGAGATTGCAGGGAAGGCCCTCCTGGTCATTGTTTTGACCGGTGATTTAATCAAACAAGGGCTGGATGCCCGAAGTATCGTCAAGGAAATAGCTCCGTTGATGGGTGGTAAAGGGGGCGGTCGGCCGGATTTTGCCCAGATTGGCTCTAAGGATTTGGCCGGGCTTAAGCGGACATTAAAACAGATTCCGGAAATTGTTAAAAAATACATTTAATTATGTCAAGGCTATTATATGATGCATGTAATTAACTGGGACAAGGCAGGATTTCGGAAGTTAGAAAAGTTGACTGCTCAGGAGTTTGATAAAAAAAGATTCAAGGCGGTCAGTAAGATAATAGAAGATGTCAGAATGTTCGGCGACAGGGCATTGATAAAATATACTAAGAGGTTTGACGGTGTAGAATTAAATACTAACAGGTTAAGGGTAGGAGAAGGAGATATAAATAAGGCCTATGAACAGATAGAGGTCAGGTTTGTTCAGTTGTTGAAGCACGCCATAGAGAACGTTAGAAATTTTTACCGGAAGAGGCCAAAGAAATCCTTTAGGTTTAAGGCCAGAGACGGGGTTATTTTAGAGGAAAATTATACGCCAATTGAACGAATAGGCATTTATATCCCCGGAGGCACCGCACCTCTGGTTTCTACTGTCTATATGTCAGTACTGCCGGCAAAGATGGCCGGAGTAAAGGAGATAGCGATTGTTTCTCCGCCGACCAGAAATGGCGAGATAGACCCGCATATCCTGGTGGTAGCCAGCCTGTTAAGGGTCAAGGAGATTTACAGAGTGGGAGGGCCTCAGGCAATAGCTGCCCTGGCCTTTGGCACAAAGACAATTCCCAAGGTTGATAAGATTGTTGGTCCGGGGAATGTCTATGTTACCGAGGCAAAAAGACAGGTTTATGGATTTTGTGATATTGATATGATTGCCGGTCCCAGCGAAGTAGTAGTGCTTGCCGATCGACATGCCGACCCTTCCTATGTAGTCAGTGACCTTCTTGCTCAGGCCGAACACTCTAATTCCACGGCCATTCTTGTTACCTCTTCCCGACGGCTTGCAAATGAGGTGAAGAAGAAGGTAGATACAGGATATGTTATTCTTGTACGCAGCCTCAAAGAAGCGGTTAAGGTCATAAATTCAATCGCCCCCGAACATCTGCAGATTATGGTTAAAAAACCTTCGCAGATAAAAAAGAAGATAGTTAATGCCGGTGCTATTTTCATCGGGCCATTTACTCCGGTGGCCGTAGGCGATTATATAGCCGGACCAAGCCATGTCCTGCCTACGGGCGGAACAGCCCGGTTTTATTCGGCATTGGGGATTGAAGACTTTATTAAACGCTCCCATTCTATCAGTTATACCAGAGAAGCCTTGGAAAAGGTCAAGGATCAGATAATTAAGCTGGCTGAGACAGAAGGCCTTGAACAGCATAAAAATTCTGTTGAGGTAAGGTTTAGCCAGTCCGAAAAGACAGCGGCAGATGATTGCGAGAAGACGGTTTCTGCTGCAAAATTAACTGCGGACGCCAGAGATATAAAAGATACAAAGGAGACCAAAGATGGCAAGGAAGACGCCCCCAAAGAAAATCCGAAAGAAAATCCCGATAAGCCGGAAGACCACAGAAGTTAAAATTAGCGGCAGTTTTTTACTTGACGGCAGCGGGAAGGTCAAGGTTGATACCGGCATTAAATTTTTAGACCATATGCTGGATGAGTTTGCATTTCACGGCTTTTTTGATCTGGCGATCAAGGCCAAGGGAGATCTGGGAGTAGATATCCACCACACAAACGAGGAGATCGGGATTGTCCTGGGAGAGGCCATTAAAAAGTCTATTGGCGATACAAAAGGAATCCGAAGATTTGGCGAAGCAACAGTTTCTATGGAAGATGTTTTAGCGCAAGTAGTTATAGATATCTGTGGAAGGGGGAAATTTTCATCCAATTTGCCGGACATCAACCTAAAAGAATGGACATATTATTTTGAAGATGCAAAACACTTTTTAGACTCACTTGCCAAAAGGTTAGGTGCAAACATAAAGGTCATTATAAAACCAGATCTTCTGGGCAAAGATATTCATCATATATTAGAGGCGACATTTAAGGCCCTAGGCCTGGCAATGGACCAGGCGAC
>JAUWXU010000026.1 GCA_030616145.1 Candidatus Omnitrophota bacterium
GCCACCAAACAGTGGATAAAAGACCACCATCGGGACGAGAAAATAGAATTTCAGTATGCCGGCGGAGATATTGGCATCCAGGCAGCAGTGAATGAGATTATTGCCCGGCTTTTGCCGATGAACATTCTTCAGGTATCTGGCTCGGTGTTTTTGTGCGTATCTATTGCTTACGGATCGATGGTGGCCGGGATTTTGCTTTTGCTGCCACTGGCATTCAGCATCTGGTTGACCTTTGGGATGATGGGGCTTTTGGGGATTACTTTGACCGTGGAGACCCTGCCTCTGGCTGCCCTAGGCATTGGACTGGGAGTGGATTATGGTATTTATATGGTTAGTCGGCTAAAAAGAGAATGTTCTCTGGCCGGCGATAGGACGCCTAAAGAAATACTATATAAATCATTAGTTACTTCAGGAAAGGCAGTGCTTTTCACCGGAATGACAGTAGCCTTGGGAGTCTTTTCCTGGGGTTTTTCAAGCATTAGACTTCAGGCGCGGTTGGGACTTAGCCTGGGTTTACTGTTAATCTTAAATATACTGGGCGCCTTGATACTACTGCCCAGTTTGATTTTTATAATTAGACCAAAATTTATTTTTGGAAAGGAGAAGAAAAAAAATGAATAGGTTAATCAGATGTTTTTGTTTGACTGTCGGCGTATTGGTGGTGGGATTAAGTATTTTAGTCAATCCCTGGGCAGTTAGCCAGGAGGCCTTGCCAGAGGTGCCCCGTCCTTATGCAGGCATTACTGCTGATGAATTGATCAAGATGTGGTTTGCAATAAAATATACGACCTTTGCCGAGGATATCCAGTTGGAAGGAGATTATCATCTTATTGCCGAAGACGGCTTTAGACGAAATTGGAAATTCCTCCGGTCCAGAATTTTATTAAACAGAGAGAGTGAAGAGATTGATTATAAAGATATGATAGTTATAACCGCGCCTTCCCAGGTCAAGGGAATGGGCATTCTTACCTGGACCTATCTTGATCCCAAGAGAAAGCAGGATGTCTGGTTGTGGATACCAAGCTTAAAAAAGGTGCGCCGCTGCTCCCCCAGCGACGCAGAGGATACGTTTATAGGGAGTGATTTCACCAATGACGAGGTATCAACCCGCCGGTATGGAGATGAAACCTATAAGTTGCTGGGCGAAAAGAAATTTCCGGGTTATTATCTTGATTTTACCAAGAAGACTTATTACAAGGACCTGGATTGTTATCTAGTGGAAGCCAGGCCCAAGAAAGCCAGATGGTATTATTCAAGGAGAATCGTCTGGCTGGATAAAGAGACCGGGGCTAATATCTTTGAAGAAATGTATGATCAGACAGACAGAAAGTTTAAGACCATCCTCAGACACTATCAGTACTATACTCCGAGAAAATATCCCATACAGATTTTATTGGAATGCAAAAATCTGAGAACGGGCAGTTCTTCGACTATCATAAGCAGCGAGATAGAACTTGACCAGGGATTGAGCAGAGAGCTTTTTACTCAAAAGGAATTAATGCGAAGCAGATGGTAGATAGGAGGGATAAAAAATGTACGGGATTTATAAAAAGATTTTGTTGGCAGTTCTGATGTTAGTATTTACAGCCAATTCAGCTCTGGCCTTAGACCCGATGATGGAGGGCCGCCTTAATATTTCCGGCCATGTGGCTGACCGCACATATACTAAGGTTGATGTTGACGGTAAGAGCCACCTTATGAAGTTTGAGAACAGGTTTGGTCTTGGCATAGAATATAAGGTTGCTGATTGTTTAGTCCTGTTTGCCAGAGGCCTTTACTATTATAACGCAGTGTATGACCTGCAAAATAGATATAAAAACACAAGGGGTCTTGATTTGAGACAGCCCGGGGATGAGTGGTTACGCGAGGCCTATGTAGATTATCTGTCTGAGAAACTGGATATGCGACTGGGGAAGCAGTTTGTTGTCTGGGGCGCGGTAGATGGGGTAAAAATACTGGACAAGATAAATCCGATTAATTACCGGGATTGGGTTCTGGAGGATGAGCGGCTTCCATTGTGGATGTGGAAGATAGAATATTCGCCGATGGTGGATGCTACCATCCAGGTTTTGATCATTCCTGATTACGCACCGAATTTTATTCCACCAGCAGGTTCTCCCTGGGCAATGAGGAGTAGCGATATTGGGGCAGCGGGTTTGGCAGCCCTTGCCCCCTTGGGTACTGTCATTACCCTTCCGACTGATAAGCCCAGAAAGTCGGTTGAAAATACCAAAGTGGCCTTAAGATGGTTGAATGTCATTAATGGTTTTGAATATACCATCAACTATTTTCATGGCTACAATTATGCAAAGACAGCTTATGTAACGACAACTGGTCCTTCTCCTATTTTTCTTACGCTCGACATACTCGACCGTTATGAAAAGCTGGACATTGTGGGTTGTTCATTTACCAAGACCTTGAGCAGCAGCAGTGAATTGATAGATGGATTAACCGTCAGGGGAGAATTTGCCCACCTCAACAACAATAAAATAAACTTTGGCAGAGACCGGACCATAATGGGAGTAGTAAACACAAATGATTATAACTACTGCCTGGGCCTTGATAAGTATTTCTGGATAAAGTGGTTGTTCAGTTTTCAGTTTATCCAGTATATTACCGATCCTCGTTCTGACTATGGAGAGGCCGCTGGCAACGTCCTTTTGTTTGGCCCGACGCGGGGCCCGCTGGATAAGATTGAAACAATACTGACATTGAAGATTTCAACCCATTTTATGCATCAGAGATTAAAGCCGGAGGTCCTGGTTATCTACGGCCATGACAATGACTGGGATGACAATGACTGGCGGATTAGTCCCAGGTTTTCTTTTGAGGTTACTGATAGTTTGAAGTTTATCCTCGGTGGGCACATCTTTAGCGGCGAAACTTCGACGCTAAACGGCCAATTTAACGACCGCGATATAGTATTTACCGAAATAAACTACGGATTTTAAAGAACTGGAGACAGTTTCCCTGCCTACCGGCAGGCAGGCAACTCAATCGGGAGACGCTTTCTAAGCCAATCGGGAAAGTATCTGTGCCAGCAAAAAGCACTACTGCTTGCAAAACGGCTGGGTTTGTAGTAATATATAATCCATGCCGGCGAATGTTCCAAAAGAGCAGATTGAACAATCTATAAAGCAAGAGTTTGAGAAGAGTTTACCCGATCGGGTAGCCCGCCATCTACAGATAAGTTCCTGCGCCTTTGCCGCCTCTGCACAGTTTTCAACCGCCTCGCTTGAATGCAGTTTGCTTTTCCGGGACGGTTATTTTTATGCCTGTATAGCCCTTACCCAGGCCATAGCAGACTCCCTTGCGCGTTCCCTTTGTCATAAGAACGGCTGGGAACCCAGTAGAAATTTACAGACAAATGTAGAAAAACTTTGCGTAAGAGATGTTATTTCCGATAAAGCGGGGAAGGCCCTGGTTAAAATATGGGAAAAGAGGAATGATTACTATAATCTAAATCCAAATCTAGCCCCTGACCGCCGCGCGTTAGAAGATTTGGCCAGGGAAAAGATCCGGCTTCTTGCTGAAGCCGAAAAAGAGATATATTAATTGTGAATGGTGCCGAAGGGGGGAGTCGAACCCCCACGGGGATAAACCCCACAACGCCCTGAACGTTGCGCGTCTGCCAATTCCGCCACTTCGGCAGATGTATTTTCAGATTATATCTTGAATTAACCCACCTGTCAATCCTTTATATATACACTAATTGTCATTTGAGAATTAAAAGTAGGTCACCCTTAAGGGTAACCTACTTTGTGGATAACTTATGTCCTCATTGGACTTGATTAGCATTTGATTATGTGCTATATTATAGAATCATTATGGCTGAGGAAAAGGTCGTAGCGACCAATAAAAAGGCCCGACGGGATTACTTTATCTTAGATACCTATGAGGCAGGAATCCAGCTTCAGGGGACCGAGGTTAAGTCACTTCGCCAGGCAAAGGCAAATCTCAGTGACAGTTTTGCCCGGGTTACAGATGCAGAAATATTTTTGTATAATCTTCACATAAGTCCTTACAGCCACATGAGTCAGGAAGATTATAATCCCACCCGGCCGAGAAAATTACTTCTTCATAAGAAAGAAATAAAAAAGATAAACAGCCGCCTTTCAGCCAGAGGGCTGACAATGGTGCCTTTAAGGATTTATTTTAAACACGGAATTGCCAAACTGGAACTTGCTCTTTGTAAAGGTAAGAGGTTGTATGATAAACGTCGGCAGTTGCACAAGAAGACTGCCCAAAGAGAAATGCAAAGGGCGTTGAAGGGCAAGAGATTTCATTAATCGGCTAACCCGCCAGCCGGCAAAACTAATAAAGGGGGTGAAAGGCTTCGACCGAGATAATCAATGCAAGAATTGCATGCAGAGGTTGTCAGGAGGCCTCTTTAAACACCTGGCAAAATTTAAACGCAAACTACTCAACGGTAGCTGAGGCCGAGGAGATCTTGGCTTCAGAGGCGTTAGTTGCCTAATTAAAGGCAACGCGTCCTCCAGTTCTGCCTGTGGGATTGGAAGGGCGACAACAAGCAGGATAGTCTCGATTCTTTATCTTTCGGGGGTCGAGATGAAACTCAAGAAGGATAGCTTTTTATGAATCCTGTCTGCCGGAGTTATAAAAAGCAAAATCAATAGACAGAACAAGCATGTAGTGGTTTTTACATCGATATCTTGGCACCGGGGTTCGAATCCCCGCACCTCCACCAGATAATTTCAAACCCCAAAATATGAACAAACATTCGCGCCAGATTTTATCAATCTTTTTGTTTCTCTTTTTAGTTGTGTGGGTTGGGCCTGCCTATGGTCTTATCATTTCCGGCACAAATGAAAATGTAAAGAGCCGTTCATTCAGGATTGGAGGGACGAGATATGTCCCTTTAATTTCTGCCTGTCGTGCCTTTGGAGTAGACTGGGATTGGGATCCGGTAAGCAGAAAGATAACCTTAAGCAAAAACAGGAGTTTTTTAGTATTACTGGTTGGGAGCAATACCTATTCGATAGATGGTAAGATAGGTCGGTTCAAGGGAAAGATCGAATTTTCTAAGGGTATTATTCTTATTCCCAAAACTTTTATATATGGAGAAGATTGGTGGATTGAGGTTCCAGGAATTAAGACGACCGTTCGTCACCGGATTAATGTAGTGGTTATTGACCCCGGCCATGGCGGAAAAGATTCAGGAGCTATTGGCCGCAGTGGTTTAAGAGAAAAGGACGTGGTTTTAAGTGTTGCTAAGTATCTTCGGGAATTTTTAGCCAGCCACGGGGTAACAGCCATTTTAGTCAGGACCGGGGATAGGTTCGTATCATTAGGCAACAGGGCAAATTTCTCCAATAAAAATAATGCGGACTTTTTTATCAGCATTCACGCTAATGCCTGGCGGGATAGAAGACCTAAGGGATTTGAGGTCTATTACTTATCTGCAGCTACTGACGATTATGCCAGGGCAGTGGCTGCTCGGGAAAATGCGGTTTTGAAAATGGAGAACAGTTCGGCAGATTCTATTAATAACCAGGACCCGACGGTCTGGGATTTGAAGGCTACTGAGAATAGTCGGGAAAGTATTGAGTTAGCCAGTAGTATTATTGAGGCTATGTCCAGGAATATCCCGGCCAGAAATAGAGGCGTAAAAAGCGCCAGATTTTATGTTTTGAAAAAGGTAGATGCCCCGGCAGTTCTGGTTGAAATGGGTTTTATATCTAATCCATCTGAAGAGGCAAAATTAAAAACACGCAACTATCGAAAGAAATTAGCCCGGGCAATTTGTGAAGGGATTGTAGCTTATAAGAATATATATGACAAGACTAACGGATTTACTGATTAACTTTACAAAACAAGACGAGATGAAAGTATAAGGTTAAGGCGGGGATGTGGATAAGGATGGATTGGATAGACGGTTAAATAAGCCAATAGGCGTATTCGATTCAGGACTGGGCGGCCTTACAGTAGTTCGCCAGATTAATAGATATCTTCCTGCTGAAGATATTGTCTATTTTGGCGACCTTGCCAATCTTCCCTATGGGACCAAATCCCGCGAGCAGATTACCAGGCTTTCTGTGAGGGCAGCAGAATTTCTGAACAGTTTTAAAATAAAGCTTTTGGTAAGCGCATGTAATTCATCTTCAGCCACGTCTCTGGCGGTTTTAAAGAGGCGTTTCAGGCTTCCAATAGTAGGAGTTATTGAGCCTGTAGCCAGGGAGGCCGTAAAAATCACCCAAAACAAGAGGATAGGAATCATTGGCACGAATGCCACTATTGAAAGCAAGGCCTACCAGAAAAAGATTAAGAGATTAGACCCTACGGTTAAAATTTTAGCTAAAAGTTGTCCTTTACTGGTGCCGCTGGTAGAAGAAGGTTGGTTAAACGGAAAGATTGTCCAGGCAGTAATTGAAAAGTATTTAGAAGATTTTAAAGATAAGAATATCGACACCTTAATTCTGGGCTGCACGCATTATCCTTTATTGAAAAATACAATCAGTAGGGTAATGGGGAAAAAAACTACCCTGCTGGATTCCGCATATCTTGCCGCTTGTAAGGTAAAGGAGATTTTGGCCAAGAAAGAGATGTTGGTTCAGAATAACTCTTCAAAAATAAAGTTTTATGTCAGCGACCTGCCTGACCGCTTCAAGGTAATCGGCCGCAAATTTTTAGGCCGGAAGATAAGACAGGTCTCAAGGGTGCGATTAGATGTATGAACTGACGGTAGAATCTGGTTTTAGCGCTGCCCATCGGTTGAGAGATTATCAGGGCAAGTGTGAAAATCTTCATGGTCATAATTGGACCGTAGAGGTAACAATTGGATCTAAACAGCTGGATAATAGGGGGATGGTCATTGATTTTGGAAAGATAAAAGAAAAATTAGGCAGGGTCCTGGATAGATTAGACCATACTTATCTAAATGAACTCTCGGAGTTTAAAAAAATCAACCCCACCTCTGAAAATATAGCCGGTTATATATACTCAAGATTGAAAAATTTAATCAGAGGGAAAAAGATTACAGTTAAAAGGGTATCTGTCTGGGAAACCAAAGATTCCTCAGCAACCTATCGGGTGCGGTAAAAGGTGAAAAAGGCAGTAGTCCTGTTAAGCGGCGGGCTCGATTCCACGACTACATTATTTCTGGCGCTGTCCAGAGGATATAAAGTTAACTGTCTGATTTTTGATTATGGTCAGAGGCACAAAAAGGAAATTGGCCGGGCAAAAGAGATAGCGTGCAGGCAAGGTTGCAGGTATAAAATAATAAAGTTTAACCTTCCCTGGCCAGCCGGGGCCTTAGTTGGTAAAAAGACAAAGATTCCTTTAGGCAGAGATTTAAGACAGATTCCCAAAAAGATTCCTGCAACATATGTTCCGGCAAGAAATACAATATTTTTGAGTTTTGCCCTTTCCTGGGCAGAGGCAATAGGTGCCGGAGCAGTATTTATCGGAGCAAACTCAACTGATTACAGCGGCTATCCGGACTGCCGGCCAAAGTATTTTTCTACTTTTAGAAAACTGGCAGGCTTAGCAACTAAATCCGGCCCGGGCAGAGCTAAGATAAAAATACTGACTCCCCTGGGCAGGAAATCAAAGGCCCAGATTGTCAGGATGGGCAAGAAATTAGGGGTTCGGTTTAAAATGACCTGGTCATGCTATAAAGGAACAAAATATCCCTGTGGGAGATGCGATAGTTGTCTGTTAAGGGCAAAAGGGTTCAGGCAGGCAGGGATGAGGGATCCGTTGTATGAGGAGAGGAAAGGTCTCTGAACTATTTGAGAGTATTCAAGGCGAAGGAATCTATCAGGGCATAAGGCAGGTTTTTGTCCGGTTTTACGGCTGCAACTTGAATCATTGCCGGTTCTGCGATACCAGGTTGGAAGGTTATAAGGAATTCT
>JAUWXU010000055.1 GCA_030616145.1 Candidatus Omnitrophota bacterium
CTTATCAGACTCTACCCTTGAGCCGCCGGTTTTAAATCCCTTTGCCGCATAGAATGTATAGGCCATACCACCGCCGATTAAAATTATATCCACTTTATCCATCAAATTTTCTATTACGCTTATCTTGTCTGAAACCTTTGCCCCGCCAAGAATCAATGCAAAGGGTTTTTGCGGAGATTTGGCTACCTTTTCAAAATATTCAATCTCTTTCTCCACCAGAAATCCGGAAACCGCCGGCAAAAATTTCGTTACCCCGACAGTTGAGGCATGGGCGCGATGGCAGGTGCCAAAGGCATCGTTCACATAAACCTCAGCAAGAGAAGCCAGTTCCCGGGCGAAGGTCTGATCGTTATTCTTCTCTTGTTTATGAAAACGGAGATTTTCCAGAAGGATTATATCTCCCTCTTTCATATTATTAACTTTATCGCTGATTCCTGGTCCTACGCAATCATTTAATTTAATAACATCTCTGCCCAGCAATTCTTTCAGCCTTTCTGCTACCGGGGTAAGTCGCATCTTATCTACCACTTCTCCCTTGGGCCTTCCCAGGTGGCTGATCAGAATAAGCTTTGCATTATGTTCGAGGATGTATTTTATGGTAGGCAGGACAGCCTGAATCCTGCTATCATCAGTTATCTTAAGATTTTCGTCTAAAGGGACATTAAAATCCGCCCGCATCAGGACTTTTTTATTATTAATATCTATATCTTTGACAGATCTTTTGTCCACAGAATTACCTTTTAGAGATATATTCTATCAAATCCGCAATCTGATCTGCTTTAATAAGAGTCTTTTATATAATCAGCGTTGCAGGCGGGATTTAACCGTCACATGACCCAACACACCGGGAAATAACCTGCCACACCATTGATTAAAATCAAACCACCACTTATAGTTCTCAAGAAAAAATCTACGGGAGCGAATAAGAAAATCGGCACGGGCAACTTCTGTTATAAAACCATGGCTTTTTAAAAGTTTCTTCAACCCTGGCAGGGTAAAGAAACTAACGTGCCCTAAGCGCTTTGAGCATTCCTGGGGTTTTCTTCTCCGGTCATGGAGAGGAGTTATATACTTCCTCCAGAGGATAAACGGCAAAAGCCCAACCGGAACCCCTACCAACAAGATTCCGTCTTTTTTCATAACCCGATTTAATTCTTCCAGAATTTCCCCGGGATGCTCCAGGTGTTCAAGAACATGGCTGCAGATTGCCAGATCAAAAAAATCGCCCTCATAGGGAAATGGACGATTCCGTATATCCCGGAGCAAGGCCGATCGATAACCCTTTTCTAAGGCCTTGTCCAATCTCTCTTGCAGGATATCCATTCCGTAGAATTCGACTTCGGTATTATTCTTCCTGCAATAAAGAATCATCATCCCTTCATGGCATCCAACATCCAAAACCCTGACCGGTCTCTGTTTATTTAAGTATTCCTTATGGATATAAGATGCCATTAAAACATAACGTGCCTTATTCAGCGGGTATTTATTAGGAGACTCCTCTACTCCATAAGCAAGATAGGTTCTATTGCTGAAAATAAAAGGGCAAGATTTCTCAAGAAGCTTCTTAACCATAGTCTGTCCTTATCGTAAAACATTCCTGCCTGAGAAAACGATATTTTCGTGCATTATTTCAAGGCTTAAAAATATCTCTAAATAAAATTTTTTGTAACTATCCGATTTTATTTATTGGAGATGTATTCTATCAAATCCACAATACGACAGGAATAACCCCACTCATTATCGTACCAGGAAAGCACCTTCACCATATCCCCGAATACAAATGTCTTATCAGCATCCACAATTGAAGAAGCGGGGTTTTTCTTAAAATCTATAGAAACCAACGGTTCCTCGCAGAACTCCAATATCCCTTTCAATTTCCCTACTGCCGCCTTTTTTAAGGCAGCATTGACCTCTTCTTTGGTCGTTTCTTTTTTTACCTGCAGGACAACATCAACTATTGAAACAGTAGGCGTGGGGACCCTGATTGCTAATCCATCCAGCTTGCCTTTTAATTCGGGAATTACCAGACCAACCGCCTTGGCTGCGCCGGTAGTGGTAGGAATCATATTGACGGCGGCTGCCCTCGCCCGCCGCAAGTCCTTATGGGGAAGGTCCAAAATCTTCTGGTCATTGGTATAGGAATGGATGGTAGTCATCAGGCCTTTCTTTATGCCAAAGGCATCTCTAATTACCTTTACTACCGGGGCTATGCAGTTTGTAGTGCAGGAGGCATTAGAGATTATCTTATCCTTCTGCGAATCATAAGTCTCTTCGTTGACTCCCAGGACAATGGTAGTCATCTCACCCTTAGCCGGGGCTGAGACAATAACCCTTTTTGCGCCGGCGCTAAGATGCATGCCTGCCTTTTCAGTATCCCGGAATATACCGGTTGACTCTACAACTATATCCACACCCAGCTTCCCCCACCGAAGATGGGAAGGATCCCTCTCTGAAAAGACCTTGAGCTCTTTGCCATCGATTAGTATTGCATCGGAAGTTGTTTTTATTTCGTTTTCTAATATTCCGAAGTTAGAGTCATATTTTAACAAATGCCCCAGCGTCTTTGCATCGGTGATGTCATTTACGGCTACGATATCTATCTCCTTTTCTTTCCTCTCCAGGGCTGCCCTGAGTATCAATCTACCAATTCTTCCAAAACCATTAATCCCGACTTTTAAAGCCATCTTCCTACCTCCTCGCCCTTGTCGCGTGAATATTTTTCCATAACTGCTTATTTGATGTTAGTATATTATATTAGAGAGGCAATTTTGTCAAGGAACTTAAACCTTAACGCAGTTCGCCCTTTCAGCAGTCTTTTAAGTCAATTTCTGGCCAATCTTCACCTTATGGCCCCGGAGAAACTCAACAGCCCTCATCCTCTTTTTGGCTTCAAGTTGTAATTCGGTTATTAATAAATAACCTTTACCGGTTGAAACCACTATACCCTGTTCTTTTTTGAGACCTACTATTTCGCCGGCATTATAACCCTCAGGCGCTGATAAGGATTTGGTCTTCCATATCTTAACTAATTTTTCGCCAATATAGGTAAAGGCACCGGGATGGGGGTTCATACCTCGAATGAAATTGGAAATTTCGACAGAGGTTTTTGACCAATCTATCCGGGCATCATCCTTCTTAATTCTTGGCGCAAACGTGGCCGCTCTATCATCCTGAGAAAGCTGAACCGCTTTGTCCTTCTCTATTAACTCTATGGTTTCTAATAAACTATCAGCGCCTATCCTGGCAAGCCTGTCACTCAGCGAACCAGCAGTATCTTCCGGTTCAATCTTTACTTTCCGGCTGGTTAATATATCTCCCTGATCCATATACTCGTTCATTTTAATAATCGTTATACCTGTCTCGGTTTCACCATTAATTATAGCCCAATTTATCGGAGCCGCTCCTCTATACTTTGGCAATAGCGATGCATGAAGATTGATGGCATATATTTCTGGTATATCTAAGACCTCTTTTGGCAAAATCTTACCGTAAGAAACAACTATCAGCAGGTCTGGGCTGATCTTAGAAATCTCTCTAATGAATGATTCTTCTTTCAACAGAGATGGTTGATATATCTTTAAACCCCGCTTTTCGGCAAAGACCTTTACCGGAGTAAAGGCGAGCTTTAATCCCCTGCCCCTTTTTTTATCCGGCTGGGTTACTACTGCGGTAAGTTCATGCTTGGAATTACAAAGGGCCTCCAGGGAAATCACGGCAAACTGATTGGTTCCAAAGAATATTATTTTCATTTAAGGTACAGTTACAGGGTCGACGTCCACTTTGAAGATAACGCCGCTGGGCGTCTTAAATTTTTTCAATCCCCGACGTAAAAATCTGTTAAGAAAGGCTGGTTCTTTACCTTTCAAAAGGATATGCCGCCGGAAACTTCCCCGTCGTTTCAGGAGGGGTAATGAGGCCGGACCAATAATCTCTATCCCTTTAACCGCTGATTTTTTCAATATCCCGGACAAGCGCTCCGCTGCCAAACCTACCTTTTCCTCAGATTTGCCGCGAAACATCAAATTAAACATATGAACATAGGGTGGAAATTTTAACTCCTTGCGGGAGACAAGTTCCTCGGTATAAAACTTTCCATAATCATACCGGGCAGCTGAGGTAATGCTATAGTGTTCGGGATTATAGGTCTGAATGATTACTTCACTGTTTGTCTGTCTTCGGCCTGTTTTTCCGGCCATCTGGCTTAAAATCTGGAAGGTATGCTCGCCGGCCCTGAAGTCCGGCAGGTTTAAACTCATATCTGCCGAAATTATACCCACTAAAGTAATCCGGGAAATATCTCTAATCCGGCTAAGCATCTGTGTGCCCACCAGGATATCAATTCTTCCTTTTTTAATTCCCTCTAATAGCTTTTGATACAAAGCAGTGTTTTTTACAGAATCGGCATCCATCCGGCCAATTCTTGCCTGGGGAAAAATTCTGGCTGTCTCGCTTTCAAGTTTCTGCGTTCCAATCCCGAAGTAGCTCAGATAGCTCTTTTTGCATCGAGGACAGATTTCATCTGGCTTTTGACGATACCCACAATAGCGGCAGACCAGCTCTTTTGCCTGAAAATGATAGCTTAAAGGTATATAACACTCCGTACATCTTAACACATATCCGCACCCCTTACAATAAACGAAAGTAGAAAAACCCCGCCTGTTTAAAAACAACACCACCCCTTCTTTTCTGGTCAGACGCTGCTGGATGGCTTCTGTTAAAACGGAAGAAAATATCTTTTTGGACTCTCCCTTACCCTTAATTTCCCTTCTCATATCTACTATTCGGACGGGCGGCAACATCTTATCTCTTTCATCACTATTCAATTTAATAATCTTAAAAACCTTCTTTTTGGCATTATAATACGATTCTAAAGACGGGGTAGCGCTTCC
>JAUWXU010000020.1 GCA_030616145.1 Candidatus Omnitrophota bacterium
TGGTGGATTAAGCAGGGGGTAACCAGGGCGCTTTCCAACCAGGGCAAGATGATCCGGGTTCCGGCTTATATGTTTGAAACTATTGCTAAATGGAAAAAGGTTACTGCCGGTCTTTCCCAGAAGCTGGGTCGGCGACCAACCCTGCGGGAAATATCCAAGGCAATGGACTTATCCCTGGATAGGATCAGGGAAATTAAAAGAATAATTACCAGGCCTGCCTCGTTAAGTGCGCCAGTGAGTGGAAACGGCACTGTAGAGTTGATAGACCTGTTAGAAGATGAAAGCGTAGCCGCGCCGTCCGGTGGCGTGGAGGAGATAATGCAGCATGAAAGGATTGAAGAATTATTGGATATCCTGACTGACCGCGAGAGAGAAGTGATTAGTTTAAGGTTTGGCTTGAAAGATGGAATTCGCCGAACATTGAGGGAGATAGCCAGGAAGTTTAAGTTAACCAGAGAAAGGGTGCGTCAGATTGAATCTAGGGCAATAGACAAGTTGAGAGATTTTATAAAAGAGGAAGAGGAGAAGTAAATGAAGGATTTAAAAGACGCGATCAGGTCTATTCCTGATTTTCCTAAAAAGGGGATATTGTTCAGGGATATAACTACTTTGCTGCAGGATAAAGAATGTTTTAAACGGGCTATTGACCAATTAGGCGACCGGTATATTAATAAAGGAATAGATGTTATAGTGGCAGTTGAGGCGCGGGGGTTTGTTATTGGCGGCGGCCTGGCCTATAAGCTGGGATGCGGTATAGTCCCGGTCAGGAAAAAGGAAAACTGCCGGCCAAAATCCACCAGGCAAGCTATGAATTGGAGTACGGCACTGATATATTAGAGATTCATCAGGATGCTATTAAGCCCGGGGATAGGGTCCTGATAGTTGATGACCTGCTGGCTACCGGCGGAACTGCCTCGGCAGTTATCGAGCTGGTTAATAAGATCCAAGGAAAGATTGTAGAACTTAACTTCCTGGTCGAACTTATTGATCTCAACGGCCGGGAAAAGCTCAAGAACTATCCGGTGTTTTCGTTGATTAAGTACTGAGGCTTTACTATTTTATCTGTGCCATCTGCTAACATTGATTTTTTATAAGTAATCTGTGGTTTTGCCCCCATAGCTCAGGTGGATAGAGCACAGGTTTCCTAAACCTGGTGGACAGGTTCGAATCCTGTTGGGGGTACCAAATTTTCGGAGAAAATTTGGCCCTGAGCAAGTAGAAATTTTGAAGAAATTTCTGCACGGCCTGCCCTGAACTTGTCGAAGGGTCGAAGGACGAACGCGGCTTTTGCAAGGGGATTAGCAATATTCGCCAACCGGCTAACCAATTAATCTGATTAATTCCTACAAGGTGTTAATATGAACTACGACGTCGTGGGGATTGGTAATCCCCTGGTAGATATTCTAATAAAAACGGATGAGTCCTTTATTAAAAGGCATGGCTTGATCAAGGGCGGGATGCGGCTGGTTAGTAATGATAAGCTCGGCCAGATTCTGGCCGAATCAACTGAGAAAAAGATGGCATCCGGCGGCTCTACTGCCAATATCTTGAATGCCCTGGCCAGGCTGGACATATCCTGCTGCTTAATCGGCAGAATCGGCAATGATGAAATGGGCAGGTTTTTTACTACGCACATTAAAAACAATGGCGTATCCTCCGGGCTTATTATTGGCGAAGGAGCAACTGGCATGGTTGTATCTTTGATAACCAAAGACCTGGACCGGACATTTGCTACTTATTTAGGGGTTGCCCAAGAGATAACTACAGAAGATCTCAAGAGTAGAGAGAGTGCTTTTCAACACTCTAAAATCGTCCACATAGAGGGATACCTTGTTTCTAACCGGGAAGTTGTGAGTTCTGCTATGGAGATGGCTAAACGCAGTGGGGCAAGGATTTCTTTTGACATGGCTAGCTTCAATGTTGTTGAGGAAAATAGGGATTTCTTTCACGAGTTGATAGACAAATATGTAGATATCCTGTTTGCAAACGAGGAGGAGGCCCGGGCATTTATTGCTAAAGGCCCTGAGGATGCCCTGGACGAAATATCTTCAATGGTAGAGATCGCTGTTGTCAAGATGGGAGAAAGGGGCTCTCTTGTTAAAAGAGGGAATGAATTTCATCAGATAGGCGCAATCAAAGTAGACCCTAAAGACACAACCGGGGCCGGTGACCTCTATGCAGCGGGTTTTCTATACAAACTTATAAACGGCAGGCCCCTGGTTGAGGCAGCTAATGCCGGCGCCCTGCTGGCCGCTAAGGTAGTAGAGGTAGTCGGCGCAACACTACCCAAAGAAGTCTTTTCATATTTTTCTTGACATCCCTTGAGAAATTGGTTACCTTATTCTATAGAGAAGATAACTAGTTATGAATAATAAAAATAAATACCTTTTTGTAATTATTGGTGTGGTTCTTTTGGCCCTTTTGGCAAGCGGCTGCACCACGCTGCCTGAAAGTAGAGAAAGGGCAAGGATTAGAGAAGAAACCGAAGAAGAGGTTTTGCCTATCTTGCCTGTGCCGCTTAAGATGGCGTCCAGTTTAAAATTTGAGGATATACCCGTTCCGCATGGTTTTAAAATAGACCAGCATGACTCTTTTGCATTCCAGACCGGTTCTACGCGGTTAGGGGTTTTAAAGTATAAAGGAAATGCTGCAGCAGACAGGATAGTGGCCTTTTATAAAGAGCAGATGCCGGTTTATAACTGGGACCTGATCAATATAATTGAATACGGCAGAAGGATGTTGACCTTTGAACGGGCACAGGAAATCTGTATTATTACTATTGAGCCTACCCGGGGTAGGGTCAGTTTGGTTATAGCTGTTTCCCCCCGGTCAGAGGCCAAGTAGTAAAATTTTTGCATTTTTTTCTTGACAGGCAAATTTTATTGTGGTAGGGTATAAACGGTATAGCTGTGTTTGATACCAATAAATAGTTGGGCTATAACATCATCGATAGCCTTAATTTAATCAGCCAGGAAGGTATTTTTTTGAAATTCGGGTTGAGCAGGGCTGAATGAGGCGGGAAAGGGGGGAAGAAATAAAAGCGCTTGGGGTTATCTAAGGATGGTGTGTAGATATAAAAGGTAATTTCCGGAATTGAAAACCGGTTTAATAAAAGAAATATTGGTTTTATTAAGGAGGAAATTAATGAAAAAGTTAATCTTGTTTTGCATGGCAATAGCAATGGTGGCGCTGGTTGCAGCACCGGCCAATGCTGAAGTGCAAAACGTAAAGGTCGGCGGAGATATTACTCTCCGCGGCATCTCTCAAGCTACCTACGACCTGAATAAGAATGATCAGAATACCACGACTGGTCTTGGACTACGGGGTATTCAGGGCCAGGGTGATGAGAATGCAACTTCATTTATGGCTACTTTAGGCCTGAATGTTGATGTAGATCTTACTGACAACGTTGCTGGAACAATCAGGTTAGTAGGTGAAAGAGATTGGAGTAGCTCATATGAGACGCTCTCGGCAACCATAACTGAGATTGATCGTCACCACGAGACTGTTCAAGATGTTCGGGGTACAATGGCCCCTGTGTTTGATGGCGTACAGATAGATTTGGCCTACATCACCTTGAAAGAGCTTCTCTATTCACCATTGACCTTGATAATCGGTCGTCAGGACCTCTGGTATGGCGATGGTTTTATTATTGGTGCCAACCTCAGGCCGCGGGCAATCATGGCCCCTGAATTCACTGATTTCAGGTCTTTTGATGCAATCAGGGCCATTTTAGATTATGACCCCTGGACAATTGATATGTTCTATGCCAGAGTGGATATAGGTGACCTTACCGCAAGAGCGCATGTGGACGGGGCTGAGCGGGCTGACACTCTGTTTGCTAATGCTCTGGTTGACGACTCCGACAATGTCGAAGTATGGGGTATTAATGTAGGTTATATCTTTGACCAGTATAATGCCGAAGTAGAGGCGTATTATTTTGGCCAGAATGTACCCTATGAGCCATTCGGACAAACGGGCATTCCAAGAGGTGGGCCGGCGAGCGAAGACAATACTGTTCACATCATTGGCGCGCGCGGAAGCTTTGAACCCATTGATAACTTAGACGTAAGGGCAGAAGTTGCTGGTGAGCTTGGCCGAATCAATGTTGGAGCACTAGGTGGCGAGGCGGCCAGGATCGTCAGGGACGTTGAGGCACTGGCCTGTGACATAAGTGGTTCATACACCTGGACTGATTACGCTTGGCTTCCCAGATTGGGTGCGGGATATGTGTTTATGTCTGGTGAGCCTTCACCCAACAATGACACCTGGAATGGCTGGATTAATGTCTACAGAGGGAAATTCTACAGCGCTATCCGCGAGTGGCAGGGTGTTTATTATGCTGTCGATGATCAAGATGCTACCGGCGGTGGTGGTCCTAATGCCAACAACAATGCCTGGACCAACCAGCAGACAGTTATAGTTGATGCAAGCATTCAGCCCCTGGATGATATAATTCTTGAGGCAAGGTATCTCCACTTTATGGCCCCGAAGCCATATGGTATAGCCGAGGGCGGGCAGACAGACAGGAACAAACACATCGGTGATGAAGTTGATCTGAGGCTCACCTATGACTATACTGAAGATGTAACCTTTGGTTTACTTACTGCCTGGTTCTTCCCTGGAGAATATTTCCTTGCTCCGACTGCGGAGCCCATGTACGGCAACGACATTGCCAGTGAGATCGTAGGCAGTGTAGCACTTACCTTCTAAGTTAGAGCGACTTTGAGTAGTAGTATTAGGCCCCCGGGGATTTCCCCGGGGGCTTTTTAAAATGAGCACGCAACTTATGGAGTCCTGAGCTTGCCGAAGGACAACATAAATTGCTCTGTGCGAATTTAATCCCGTTCAAAATAACCCGATAAGAATCTAGGGATTAAGTTGTTGTCCAAGATCCTTTGCCCTTCGGGCTCAGAATTGATTCGCAATAGGATTTATGTCACTTCGTTCCTTACCTGCCGGTAGGCAAGGAACGACCGAAGCAATCCCACCCACGTCATTGCGAGCCCGCCGAAGGCGGGCGTGGCAAGCTCAAAAACAGAGATTGTTTCGTCACACTTTGTGTGGCTCGCAATGACGCGGGAATGGGAAGAGATTGTTTCGGTTGCCCCTTTTCTCCTTTCCTAAAGCTTCGGAGGACAGGCGGGGTTCGTTCGCAATGACGACGAAAAAGTCACTCGCATTGATAAACAGGAAGGAAAATTATGTTTCGAAAAATTTGTCTTACAAGTTTATTTTTTGCGGTCTTTTTATTCGCACCACCTGCCTTTGCTAACCGGCCTCTGGTTACTGAGGACACTGATATCTTGACTGCCGGAGAGATAGAATTAGAGGCAGGGGTTGAATACCTTGCTAATCCGGGAATTCCGTTTAGCGCTCGGCGAGTAAACAGGGGTTTTATAAAACTGCCGGCATTGGGGTTGAATATCGGATTGGGAAAGCTCGTAGAACTTCAGGCGGATTTTGATATGATCTATCTTGACCAGCACAGGATAGAGAAGACCTATGACAATGGCGACCTGCGGTTATGGACAAAGATAAAGGTAAAGCAGGAAGATAGCTCTTTTCCGTCTTTAGGCGTAAGGATTGGAACCAAGCTTCCCAATGCTGATACGGATAATCGCGGGACAGATGAGACCGATTTTTTTATCCTTATGCTTCTCAGCAAGCACTTTGATAATCTCTATGCCTACCTTAATCTGGGCCTGGGTATTTTGGGAGACCCCAACCAGATATCTTCCCAGGATGATGTAATGGTTTACGGGGCAGCGCTGGAGATACCCTTAAAGTCAGTGCCGGTGAAACTGGTGGCTGAGGTGTATGGCCAGGCATTTTCCAATGGTCGTCACAACAACATCTCTTCTGCCAAATGTGGCATTCAATATGAAATAACAGATGATTTTGTCTGGGATGTCTTTGGCGCGGGCGGGTTGACCAATGATTCAGAGGACTGGTCAGTGGGTACGGGCTTTACCTATCGGTTCCAGGCATTTGAGTTGCACTAAAAAAAGTTTCCCTTTGACAGTTTCTTCTTGACAGATTAACCGGGTTGGTTTATGATATATGACCAGTAGACTGGAGGTGAACACAGATGGTCGAACAGGAAAAAGACAGTAAAGAGATTCAAGACGCAAAGATATTTGCACTTTTAAGTTATCTGGGAATATTATGCCTGGTCCCGCTCCTTTTTAAAAAGGACAATAAATTTGCCTTGTTTCATGGCAAGCAAGGTCTGGTAATATTCCTGGGAGAAGTGGCAGCAACTATAGTCAATATTATTCCCATTCTCGGTCAGATTATCTGCGTAATAGCAATGCTCGTATTTGGCATACTATCGTTGGTCGGAATAATTAAATCCCTGATGGGAGAATACTGGAAGATCCCAATAGTTTCAGACATTGCTGAAAAGATTAAGATTTAAATAAAAGTTTATATTTACAGGGTTGATAAACCGTTCCGGTTATGTTATGATGTTAGCATAAACGGGGCGGTTTTTTAATGAACCCACAATTTAGAAAAATTTTTTCAAAATTTTCCTAAATTGTTTGGGCGAATTAATCCCGTTCAAAATATCCCGATTATACCCTAGGGATTAAATAAGGAGGTGGCGATGAAGAGGAATATCAAAGTAGTTGTAGTTTTTTTGGTTTTGATATTTGTTATGAGTTTACCTGTTTTACTAGAAGCAGGTGCTCGGCACCAAACACAGCACGAAACACTTTATTATTTAATAAAGGGCAATCGTCCGGTACATGTTTACATTGGTGAAGTTATAAACTCTTCCGGGAATAGTCAGATTAGCATCAGGGACTTTAGGGCGGCTCTGAAGAATGCCTTTGAGAACAGAAAATCTGCCAATTTTATAGTGGTCAAGACACCCCAGGAGGCGGATATATCTATCGCCGGGGAGATCATTGAGTATGAATATCAGGAGGTTGATCCCCTGGATATGGCCATAGGATGGCCTGCATTGTTGATGGATAGCCTGGCTGAGGATAACTATGTGGCTCTGAGAGTAAAATATGTTGTAGGAGATGCCCAAAAACAAGGCCGTATTCTCTGGTCAAAGGTTCTTCATCCCTCGATTACTGAGGAGAATATCCCGGAAGCAACCTGTCTTGACGATCTTTTAAAGGTGGCAGCGGAACAGGTTGTGTCCAAGTGTTTTAGACGGCCGAGGACAAGATAATTGGTTAATTGGTGAGAGAGAAGCGGAGACGGGCCGTAGGCCCCGGGGGAAGTGACGAATATGACAAAGATGTCAAATAAAGATAACTTTACTGCTGAAGAACCCTGGCGGATCTTTCGGATAATGAGTGAGTTTGTGGATGGATTTGAAACCCTCTCCAGGATCGGTCCGGCAGTTTCCGTATTTGGCTCTACGCGGGCCAGGAGGGATGATAAATATTACCGCCTGGCAGAAAAGACTGCTTATCTATTGGCCAAGTCGGGTTATGCAGTGGTTACCGGCGCCGGTCCGGGGATTATGGAGGCGGCGAATAAGGGAGCCAAGAGCGCTGGGGGCAGATCCGTTGGTTTGAATATCGAAGTCCCCAAGGTACAGAAACCAAATGCCTATATCAATACTCTGCTCGAATTCAAGTATTTTTTCTGCCGCAAGGTAATGTTTACCAAATACAGTAAGGCCTATGTAATATTCCCCGGTGGTTTCGGTACATTGGATGAGTTTTTTGAAGGAGTTACCCTTATCCAGACAGAGCGAATTCCGGCCTTTCCAATAGTTTTAGTGGGAATTACCTACTGGGAAAAACTGTTTAGCTGGGTTAAAAAGGAACTGCTCAAGAGAAATTATATCAGTGCTAAGGACTTTCGTATATTTAAGATGGTAGACCGCCCTGAAGAGGTGGTTGAAACTATAAAGAGATTTTATAAGAAGGAAAACAAAAAACCTAAATCCTAAATTCGAATTTCGGATTTGATTTTATTGATATGCGCTACATAAAAAAGCCAAAGTATAAATTGGATAAACAAAAGATAACTGTAAAGAAAAAAAAGGATTTGAGCCCAAAAGAACTATTTGAAGAAGTGCTGAGATCCAAGATCAGAAGAAGGCGATGACCAAAAAGATTTTTAAGTCCGGCTTTTTAAAATCACTGGAATACGGCTCTGGCCGGATCAGCATAAAGTTATTTGTCTTGCTTTCTTCATTTATGTCTCTAAAAGCGCTTGAAAAGCTGAGTAAGGTTTGGGGGGACATAGGCTATTTTCTTGTTTTTAGGCACAGGCAGCGCACCATCGCCAATATGAGATTGGTCTATGGTGATGAAAAGAGTCTGGCGGAGATTAAGCGGATGACCCGCCAGATCTTTCGCAATCTATGCCGCTATACCAGCGAGCTGGTATATTTTTGCTCCCGCGATAAGGTGCGAAAAGCCACCATCCTGATTGATACTGTTGAGGGTGAAGAACATTTGAGGCAGGCCTATGAAAAAAATAAGGGAGTAATCGCAATTACTGCCCACTTTGGAAACTTTCTGTTGACCGGTAAAAAGCTGAGCGATATGGGTTATCGAACCGCTAGTATAATGCGGCAGATGAAGGATGAAAAGTTAGAAGAGTTGTTCACAAAGTGGCGCAATGAAAAGATGGGACAGCACACCATACTCAAACTACCTCTATCAAAGTCAGTTAGAGAAAGTATTGACTGGCTGGGAAAGGGTGGTATCCTTGTTATGTATATAGACCAGCGGTCTGGAAGCGGTATCTGGGTGGACTTTCTAGGTATGTCTACCCTGACAGCTACTGGCGCGGCAGTATTCGCCCTCCGGACAAAGGCACCGGTTTTGCCTTTATTCATACTTAATTATAAGCCCGGCTTATATAAAATGGTTATTGAGCCGCCGGTCAGGATAGATAATACCGGCGAGCGCAAAAAGGATATTGAGACCAATACCGCCAAGTTTAGCAAAGTAATAGAGAAATATGTCCGGAAGTATCCCACCCAGTGGTTCTGGGTCCATAATCGTTGGAAAGAGAAAGGTTATTGATAGCAGGATGATAGATTATTTCACCCAGCTCAATTCCGAACAGTATGAGGTAGTTACTAGTTCAGAAGGGCCCTGCCTGGTCCTGGCCGGGGCCGGAAGCGGTAAGACCAGGACCTTGATATACCGGGTGGCCTATCTGTTGGAAAAAAAGGTCAGGCCTGAAAATATCCTTCTGGTTACCTTTACGAATAAAGCAGCTCGCCATATGCTTGACCGGGTAGAAAATCTGTTAAGATACCGGCCCGGGAAATTATGGGGCGGGACATTTCATCATATTGGCAACCGCTGTCTGAGAGAATATGCTTCCCGGCTTGGCTATACAGCTAACTTTGGGATACTGGACCGCGAAGACAGCCGCTCCCTGGTTAATTCCT
>JAUWXU010000065.1 GCA_030616145.1 Candidatus Omnitrophota bacterium
CCTGGGCAACCCGGTCTAAAAGGCTAAGTTTTCCCTTAAAGTCTCCCCTGCCGATCTTTATTTCCAGTCCTTCTTTCATCTTGAAGGAAATATCATCGGGAAATCTTACGTTTACTGTAGCCACATCTGAGGAGGACAGTGAAGTTGACTCCGATATTGCTTTAAGTAAGTCCAGCGCCCGGGTAAGCTTCATTGATTCGCATCTCTCTCCGGCGTTCAGTTTATCTCTTCGAACCCCTGAGCCTACAATCAATGGTAAATCAACGTAGGGTCTATAACTCTTGCCCGGCAGGATAACTCCCTGCTTGTCGAGGAGATAATATTGTCCTGCCCTTATCTGGGCAAATGGCTCCCGCTCCTTAATCTCAATAACTAACTTTCCGGGAAATACTTTTCGAACCTCTGCCTTTTCGACCTCGGCCAGCTCCTCCAACTTTTCAGAAATCCTTTTTAAGTTCAGACCGAAAAGTTTCATCCCGGCAGTCAGATTGGTATATTCCAGCACTGTTGCTTTGTCTATTCTACCATTAGTCCTTACCTCCACCATAGTGAGATTAAATGCCGGAAAGGTATTTAAAAAATAATAGAGGTCCACGCCGATGACCACAATAATCAATAATACCAGATATAATACGACGTGGCTTTTCAAATGATTCTTAAGTCTCTGATATTTGCTCATTGTTTTCTCTTTTTTAATTTTTTAACCTGGCGCAGGGTTAACCTGACCAGGTTGCTGCAAAGTTTGGCAAAATCGATTCCAGCTGCCCGTGCGGCCATTGGAAGCAGGCTGGTGGTGGTAAAGCCGGGAATGGTATTTACCTCCAGGACTACGGGTTTATTGTCTTTGTCAATAATCATATCTACTCTGGAAAATATGCCGCAGTTTAAGGCCTGGTGAGCCAACAACCCAATTCTTTGAGACTCTAAATATATCTTTTCCGGAAGAGGGGCAGGAACAATGTGCAAGGTTATCCCTTTCTGATATTTTGCCTGATAATCGTAAAATCTTCTTCCCGGTATCAACCAGATAACCGGAAGGGCCTTTTTATCCAAAATGCCTACCGTAATCTCCCTGCCGGCAATGTATCTTTCAATAATTACGGTCCGGTCATATCTCTGCGCCTTAGCTATTGCCCGGGAAAGGGAGCTTTTATTCTCAGCTATAGATAAACCCCTGCTCGAACCCTGAGAAAAGGGCTTGATTACCACTGGAAACTTAAGGACTGATAACTCCCTCTCGCTAATGGTTGGGCGGCGGCCAGGCTCAATTACCACATACTCGGGTACGGAAAGGCCCTTTAGCCGGAAGAGTTCCCTGGAAGCAACCTTATCCATTGCTAAACGACTTGCCCTCACCCCGCTGCCTGTATAGGGTATTCCCAAAGATTCCAAAAGCGCCTGAAACCCTCCGCTTTCTCCAAAACCTCCGTGAAGGGCAATAAAGGCTACCTCAATTCCAGCCTTTTTAACCTGATTAGCAGCAGTTCGTTCGGAAATAATATCAATGGCCTCAACCTTCCAGCCTTCTGATTTCAATGCCCGATAAATAGTCTGTCCTGACTGTAAAGATATATCACGTTCGCTGGAAGACCCCCCCATTAAAACGCCTATTCTTTCCTTAAATTTAACTGTCATCTCATCCAATAATCTTCAATTCTAACTCTAAATCAATATTATGGTCCTTTTTTATTTTTCTGCGGACCAATTCAATAAGTTTTATCACATCCCTGGCCTTGCCTCCTCCCCGATTAACAATAAAATTAGCATGCTTGGTAGAAACCTGGATGTTACCAATTGTTTTACCCTTGAGGCCGGATAGTTCTATTAAGCGACCGGCACTAAAGGCAAAATGCCCTGGGTTTTTAAATATAGAACCGGCACCGGGTAATTCCAGTTCCTGAAAACTCTTTTTAAGACGAGAGTAGTTAGATATATCCCGGTCAATCAAATCCTGTGGCCTTTTTTGAAAATGCAAATGCACTCCCAGAACAACATAATCGTCAAGGCCGGAAAAACGATAACCAAAGTTAATCTCCCTTCTGTCTAAACTGAACAATTCGCCAGTTCTGTCCATCAAATCAACCTTAGTGACCAGATCGCTGATATTTTTATCCTTTCCCCCCGCATTCATTATTATTGCCCCGCCTAAAGTACCAGGTATACCAACTGTAAATTCCAATCCTCCTAACCCCTTGTTACGGGTAATCTTAAGCAATTTGGGAAGTTTTACGCCCGAGGAAACCCTGAAGCTCTGTTCTCCTGTTTTGTCTATTATCTTGAAATGGACCGATGACAGACTAACTACAATCCCCTTTAGACCTTTGTCCCTGACTAAAACGTTGCTCCCCGCACCAATAACTGTCAGAGGAATTCCTAACTTCTTAGAAAATCGAATTGTTCCTACCAGGCTGCTGACATTCTTTGGTTCAACCCAAACCTCAGCTGGTCCGCCAATGCTAAAAGAAGTGCGAGACGCCATCGGTTCGTCAAACAGGATTCTGCCTTTTATCGCGCTTCTGATATATTCTTTTAACTGCTTTTTCATATTTGGTTCGCCTGTCAGGGTGTTAACCGGTTAACCCACTACCCATCGCCATAGATCCGCACCAATTCATCAGCAACATATCCAATATCCCCTGCGCCCATAATTATTACCAGGTCTTTCGGTTCAAAAATCTCCACTACCTTTTCCAGAGCCTGTTCTTTAGTAGATACAAGATGAACATTCTTCCGCCTGTCTTTGCTGATTTGCTCATAAATCAAACGGCTGCTTATCCCTGGAATTGCCTCTTCATCAGCCGGATAGATATCAGCCAATATCAGGCGGTCAGCTAAACAAAAGGCATTGGCAAACTGCTTATTGAAGTACCTGGTCCGGCTGTAACGGTGAGGTTGAAAGACACATATTATTTTTCTCTGTCTGTTCTGACAACCCTTAAGTGTTGCCTCTATTTCAGTGGGATGATGCGCATAATCATCTATAATTGTAATTTTATCAATATCTAATCTTACCTGAAATCTCCTTGCTACTCCGCTATAGCCGGCAAGGATATTTATGATTCTATCAAAATCAATCCCTGTTTTCATACCCACGCCAATAGCTGCCAGCACATTGAGAATATTATGCCGACCAGGAAGGGGAATCCTGACCCTTCCTAAAAAATTTCCTTTATAATTGCAATCAAACTCCGAGGCGAAACCTTTCAGTTTAATGTTCGTGGCAGATAAATCGGCCGAAGTCGAAAATCCAAAACTGCTGCATCTCCCTTTATATCCGACAAGACACCTGTTTATATTTTTATCATCCTGATGATAAAATAGCCTTCCCTCCGGGCTGGTATTATCTGCGAATCTTCGGTAAGCAGTAATGATATCATCTAAATTTTTATAAAAATCCAGATGGTCCTCTTCAATATTGGTAATTATAGAATAGACCGGTTTGAGATATAAAAATGAGCCGTCGCTTTCATCTGCCTCGGCAACGAAATACCTGCCGTTACCCAGCATAACATTTCCCCCAAAATCATTAACTTCGCCGCCAACCAGGGCTGTGGGATTAAGACCGGCCTGCTGAAGCATAGTACTGACTAAAGAGGTGGTGGTGGTCTTGCCGTGGGTACCGGTAACCGTAATCGCTGTTTTCTCTTTCATTAATTCAGACAACATCTTTGCCCGCTGGATAACAGGGATACCTTTTTTTCTGGCCATAACCAGTTCCGGATTATCCATTTTAACGGCTGAAGAATAGACTACCAGATCGCTACCAACAATGTTCTGCCAGCGGTGCTCAGAAAATACCCTGCCGCCTTTTGACTGAATCTTTCTGGTCAGAGAATTGGCCCTTGGATCCGAACCGCTGATTTGATGTCCGAGCCCTAAAAGAATCTGAGCCAATCCGCTCATTCCAATTCCGGCAATTCCGACAAAATGAATATTTTTTTTGGAAGATAACATAATTTGGTTAGCCGGTTAGCGCCTTAGCCGGTTTGCCGGCAAGGCCTATAACTACCTCGGCCAGTTTCTGTCCGGCCTGAGGCCTGCCAATTCTCTTACTGTTTTCAGCCAATTTGTTCAAATTTGCTCTATTATTCATTAAATCTAAAATCAGCCTTTTCAAATACTCCGGTGTGGCCCTTTTTTCTTCTATCAAGATGGCAGCCTCTTGATCAACCAACATTTGAGCATTGGCTAACTGATGACCGACAGCAAATCGATAAGGTACTAGGATAGAAGCTAGTCCATAGGCAGTAATTTCAGAAATGGCACTCGCCCCTGCCCGCGATAAAACCAGGTTGCTGGAAGAATAGACATCACCCATACTGTCACAAAAAGGAAAAACCTCCGAAGAAAATTTCATCTGCTGGTAG
>JAUWXU010000078.1 GCA_030616145.1 Candidatus Omnitrophota bacterium
TTGCCCAATAGCCTTATCGCCTGAGGAAACTCCAAATTTTCATATTTCATCACAAAACTAAACACATTTCCTCCCAATCCGCAGCCAAAACAATGCCATATCTGCTTGGAGGGATTAACCATAAACGAAGGCGTCTTTTCGTGATGAAAGGGACAAAGCGTCTTGAAATTACCACCCGAACGTTTAAGAGGCAAATAATTTGAAATTACCTCAACGATGTTTGTCCTTTGCTGGACCTGGTCTATTATTTCCTGGGAGATAAGTCCTGACATAACAATTACGTTCTTTTTATCCTCTGAAAACCCGAGCAGGGTATAATCCTCAGGCTTTCCTGACGACATAATTTATCCAATAACAGATTTAATCCTATTGTATCACTGGAGATATGGCCGGCAATTATAACATTGATATGCTCTGGTTTAACCTTCTTAAAATGTTCCTCGCTTAGATGCATGGCAATTATAGTTCCCACGCCTGCCTGGGAAAGTCGGGCAAATACCTCTTTTGAACCCTCAGTACCACCAGTCATATCGATCAGAATCTTTCCAACCGGATTATCCTCTTTTCCCGCTATCAATTTCGGACCGGCTCCGGCCGAGGCAGCCCTTTTATATTCAGGGATATTTTTTAGAATCCTTATTACTTCGCGAACTAATTTTGGCCTTTTTCTTTTGATCAGCTGTTTGAGATAGGCTGTTACATGATTATCGGCCGGGGTATGAATACAGATAAACGGTATATCCAGAATCCGGGCAATATCAATATGCCGATTATGATTTACAGCCAATATTGTTCTCTCCACCTCTTTGACGCGCTTATCGAACAAATCTTCGGCTATCTTTCTGTCAAGTCCATAATCTTCCAGGATATCAACCTGCAGCCCCATTACATCATCAAGGCCAGCCAAGGCTATTCCCTGCGGATGATGGGATAAAACCAAATCGATTTCTCGGCCAGTCCTTCGTAAACGGTCAGCCAATAGAAGTTCGGCTCCGCCGATATCTATCCCCAATAAAATCGTTCTTACCTCGGTATTTCTGCTGCCGTATAAAATTCTGGTATCACTGTAAGGATTGGTTAGTCTTTGCCGGTCGAAAAGATCCTGTTCGAATCTGGATAGTCTTTTATAGGTCTTTCTGGCATCGGTCAGTTTTTTTCTGATTACATTTAGGGACCGCGAGTCAACTTTCATACCCTCTTTAACTGCCCGGTCATAGATTTTCCCTAATTTCATCTTACCAAACCCTCCTTTTTCTTGTTAAAAGGCCCAAAAGATTAACAGATTATCAAATCCAAACTTTTAAAACTTTTGTAACTTTTCAACTAATCAGTATTATTAATCTCCAACTCCAATGACTCTCTGGCTGTTGGAATATCCTTTTCTGAAAAAAGGTTTATTGAACTATCGTGGATAGCTGGCGAGATTTCCAGAACAATCGGACCGAGATATGAATCTTTAATAATAGCCTTTTTTAACCGGGCGAAAGGAAGCCAGACCAGAATAACCAAAACCAGGCTGGCAATTATTGCACCCCGGATTAAGCCAATAATCAAACCGCCATTGCTTTCAACTGCCGGGACAAACTCCACCCTCATTAACTGCCTGATAACTGTCATCAACAGCTTAACAACCAAAACTACAATTACCAGTAATAAAATAAAGGAAATGATGTTGGAGTATAAAGAAGGGACAAAACTATGGCTACTGATAAAATTACCCAAGAGTCTATAGTTCTGAAAAGAAACAATTATCCCTACTACTATACTAATAAGGCGGCCTATCTCTCGTCCAAAGCCGCCTCGATAACCTACATAGGCACCCCGCAAAAGCAGAATGGTTATTACAATATCTACCCAGTTTATATATTTTAAAATGTTCTCAACCATGCCTAAAATCTAATGTTACACAAAAAATCTAGGAAAGTATACCACCTAAATTGCATTTTGTCAAGTCAAACAACCTTACCTATTGTTTTATCTATAGTTACATCAACAATTTTTACCGGCAAAATACTATTTTTTAGCCCATCCCGGCCTTCAAAGAGTACCCTGATGTAGTTTTGACTATAACCGCATAACAAACCGGTTTTGCGGTCTCTTTTGGTCTCTACTAATACCTTAATCTTCCTGTTTATAAACTGAGAGCGGTAGATAAACGAAGACCTCACTGCGAACTCTCGTAAACGCTGATATCTTTCCCTGATTTCTTGCGGCGAGACAACATTTTTAAATCCGGCTGCCAATGTCCCCGGTCTCTTGCTGTAAGGAAAAATATGGATTCTGGCTGGTTTAATCTCTTCCAGTAAACCAAGGGTATTGGCAAAATTGCTCTCTTTTTCTCCTGGAAATCCAACCATAATATCCAGTGTTAAAGCAACATCTTTAATATGCCGGCGGATATTACGAACCAGCTTTTTGATATCTTTCACCCGATAACAACGGTTCATTTTTCTTAAGATATAATCATCTCCATTTTGTAGTGCAATATGAAGATGCGGACAAATCTTTTTTGAAATCCCAATTTTTTTAATTAAGGCGGGGATTAAATCCAATGGGTCTACAGAACTTAATCGCAACTGTTCGATCCCGACGATATTTTCGATTGGTTCAATGAGATCAATCAAATTGGTCTTTTTTTTGAAGTCGCCTCCATATGCCCCGAGATGGATGCCGACCAGAACTATTTCTTTGAATCCTGCCCGGGCCAAACGGTTGATTTCGCTGATAATATCTTCTAACCGACGACTTCTGGATCTGCCCCTGACTATCCTGACCTTACAATAAGAACAATTATTATTACATCCGTCCTGAATTTTAACAAATGCGCGCGTATGGTCCTTGAAATTGTTGATAGATAGAGAATCGAACGGCTGGTCCTTAACAATTGCCGGCGGCTGAACAGAAAGCTGTTCCTGGACAATACGGCCCAGCATGGGCTTCTGACTATTATTAAGGATCAGATTAACCCCTGCTATCTTTTTGAGTTCTGCACTATTCATTTCAGTATAGCAGCCAGTAACAACTATCAAGGCAGCGGGGTTCTTGCGGTGTGCAGCCCTAATTAACTGCCGGGATTTCCGGTCAGCTGAGAGAGTAACCGTACAGGTATTGATAACATAGAGATCGGCCCTTTCCCGGCTGCCTACCTCCTGCAGGCCTAATCGGTTAAACTGTTCCCCGATCGCCTGGGTCTCATACTGATTAACCTTACAACCTAATGTGAGTAAACAAACTGTCTTCATAATAAAAATGACTATACGGATATAATCTGTTAACCGGCTAAGGCACTAACCAATTAATCTGTAATTAATTTTTAACAAGGCATTGTAGTAGAGATCAACGATTGACCTGCCGGGGGATACGTAAAAGAAAAACAGTGGCGACTATAATAAACAGAAGTAAACTGCTATAGGCCAACCGGTATCCAATCTTTCCCCATGAAGAAAAATAGAGCAGAATCAATCCCCAGAATAGTGGACCAACTATGCCCGCAAGGTAACCGACAAAATTGAAAAGGCCAAACACCTCTCCTAATTTTCGGCGGGGAGCAAGTTTTACTACCAAGGCCCGGGCAATTACCCAGATCGAACCCAGGCTTATCCCCATTAACGCGCCAATTAGCCAGTGAAACGGCGGATTTAAAAATGCTCCGCCTAAAATACAGATTCCCCAGAGAAAAAAGACCCCCGCC
>JAUWXU010000022.1 GCA_030616145.1 Candidatus Omnitrophota bacterium
TTCGGCAATGGATATTGAGGGTTTGGGGAAATCAATAGTTGAACAGTTAATAAGTAATAATCTGGTACCGACTCTGGATAAAATTTACCTGCTAAAAAAAGAGGACCTTTTGAAGCTTGATCTTTTTGCCAGCAAGAAGGCAGAGAATCTACTGGACTCAATCGAGGAGAGTAAATACCGACCTCTCTGGCGATTCCTGTTTGCATTAGGTATCAGACATGCGGGAGAGAAGGCCGCCCAGGTCCTTGCTGAAAGATATTCCAGCCTCGAGGAGTTGATGAATACTAAGAAGGAAGAGCTGCAGCAGATAAGTGAGATAGGACCGATAATGGCTGCTTCGATTGAGGAATTTTTCAGTAATAAAAAGACAAAGGAATTAATAAAGAGATTAAAAAAGGCCGGCGTAAATATGAGCGAAGTGCGTAAAAAAAAGAAAGCCCAGATTTTAGCCGGAAGGACATTTGTATTTACCGGTGAGTTAAACAGTTATACGCGGCAGGAAGCCGAGCTTCTGGTCAGGGAGTTAGGCGGCCGGGCTTCTTCCAGCGTAAGTAAAAACACCGATTTTGTGGTTGCGGGCAGCAGTCCGGGTTCGAAAAGTGAAAAGGCGAAAAGGTTAGGAGTAAATATTATCAATGAAAAGAAATTCAAGGAGTTGTCGGGAAGATGAAAAAAAGACAGTTGCTCATATCCTCTATTCTGATTGTCTTATTGAGTGGGGCTTGGTTAGCTGGATGTGCCAGCTTACAGGACAAATGGCGTGAATTATTCGGAAGAAAAAAACCAACAGTAAAAAGTCCCACAGCAGATCTTGAGGAAGTAATTAACTATCATAAGACCTATCGGAATTCTTATATATTATGGCGGGCCTGCCAGGAAGAGCTGATTGATAAGTTAGGTATGAACAGAAAAAAAGAACTTAGATTGCGCTATATAATAATTGAACATTTAAAAACAATGCAAAGCTGCCTGAAACAAGAAAAGGCCCGGGATATTGGTATGGTGGTGCAAAGATTCGAAGATATGACAAGTGAACTGGCCAGCAGGAGGCTGACCAATCCAGAGATAGGACAGCTGAAAAGGTCCCTATCTAGAGAAGACAGGATTTTCCAGAAGGAATTTTCCTATCAGAAAATTCAGGAATGGATAAAACCGAATGTCCGATATGTTAGTCCGGATTATTTAGAAGATGATAAAAACTGAAGACGTTACAAATCTTGCTATGAAAAAATTAGTTGAAGAATTTTTAAACTATTTAAGCGTGGAACGGGGTTTAAGTAATAACACAATTCGCGCCTATCAGAGAGATTTAAATAAATATGTTGATTTTCTATCACGTCGGGGTATGCGTTCGCTTGAGGGGGTAAAAAGGACAGATATTACTGAGTTTTCTTTGGCCCAGAAGGACAGGGGTCTTTCAGCCAATTCGATCAGTCGTAATTTGGTGGCGATAAAGGTATTTCACCGCTTTCTGGTTGGCGAAGGATATATAAAGGAGGATGTTACCAGTGTTTTAAACTCACCGAAGTTGTGGAAGAAACTGCCGGTGGTCTTAGATATCGATGAGATAGATAATTTATTGTCTCAACCGCCTGTTGGTGGTTGGATCGGAATAAGAGACCGGGCGATTTTGGAGATATTATATGGAACAGGAGCCAGGGTGAGTGAGATAAGTAATCTGAAGGTATCAGACATGCATTTAGAGGTTGGTTTTATCAGATGTATTGGCAAGGGTAATAAGGAACGAATTATTCCTCTGGGCCGGAAGGCCAGCAAGGCCATCAGGAAGTATTTAGATAAGGTAAGGCCGGAATTGGCAAAAGAAAATAATCAGCCGATTGTCTTCCTGAATAAATTTGGTAACAAGATGTCTCGTCAGACCTTCTGGAAGCTGATTAAAAAATATAGCGGTTGCGCCCGCATAAAAAAGGATGTAACGCCTCACACCCTCAGGCATTCTTTCGCCACTCATTTGTTAGAACGGGGCGCTGACCTGCGGGCTATTCAGGAGATGCTGGGACATGCTGATATAGCCACTACTCAGTTGTACACATATGTAGACAAGAACCGGCTGAAGTCGATTCATCATAAATATCATCCTAGACCATAACTTCGTTGTGCGTATCGCGTATTGCGTAAAGGGTGCGCAACGCACAATACGAAGAGGATAAATTGTGGACTTAATAGTTACCCATCAGGTTGCTGATTTTGACGCCCTGGCTTCGATGATCGCAGCCAGCAAGCTATACCCGGATTCAAAACTAATGCTTCCTGGTGCTCCGGAAAAGAGAGTCGGGGAGTTTCTAAAGACTTACAGCGATCTTATTAAGATTGAAAAGGAGAAGACCTGCGATATTTCTGATATTGACCGTTTGATTATGGTGGATACTCGGTTGGCCGGCCGGATTGGTAAGGCCGCGGAGTTAATTTCGAAAGATATCCCCGTGTTGGTTTATGACCATCATCCCACGACAGGCGAAGACATAAAGGCAACCGGTGGGACCTCAGAGCAACGGGGGGCAACGGTTACAATCTTGGTTGATCAGATACGCAGGAAGAAACTTAAGATTTCACCCCTTGAAGCCACAATCATGGCTCTGGGAATTTATGAAGACACAGGTTCACTTACTTACCTGAGTACTACCGAAAAGGATATGGATGCCCTGAGTTTTTTGTTGTCCCGGGGGGCTGACCTCAAGGCCATTTCTTCCTATCTGAATTGGCAGTTAACCCCATCTCAGACCTCGCGTTTGGTTAAACTGCTCGGTTCAGTTAGGATTTATCAGTTTATGAATAAACGGGTAATAATCAACAGTGTATCCAGTGATAGATATGTTCAAGATTTGGCTCTTTTAACCCATAAGTTGCGTGACCTGGAAGGTTGTGATGCGATCTTTTCGTTGGTCGAACTGCCTGACAGAATACAGATGGTTGCCCGTAGTCATTCAATTCATATTGATGTCGGCCAGATTGCCACCCAGTTAGGTGGAGGCGGTCATAATCTGGCCTCCAGTGCAGTAATCAGGGTCCTCAGCCTGAGACAGGTTGAGGAAAAGATTTTGAATTTGCTCAGTCGGCAGCTGAAAACTAAATTCAGTTCTGTCAGGAGGATAATATTAGATCAGATGAATTCTGTTACCGATGAGGTTGTAAAACCACTTTTAAAAAAAGACCTTGCTGCGAGATTAAAAAAGACATTACCTCAGCGTCTCTATCGCATTCTGCGGCTGGCCGGCCGGATTGCCGATGAAAATAAGACCCAGGCCTTTGCCGTAGGCGGCTTTGTCCGCGACCTGATGATGGGGGTTAAGAATCTCGATATTGATATTGTTGTTGAAGGAGATATGGAAAAATTTGCCAAAAAACTGGCTAAACAACTTAAAGGGGCTTTAGTACTTCACAGGAAGTTTAAGACAGCGACGGTAGTCATGAAAGATAAATCCAAGGTAGATATAGCTGCCAGCCGGACAGAACGTTATGATCGGCCGGCCGCCCTTCCCGAGGTAGACCCCGCCCGAATCCGGGCTGATCTTGCCCGCCGCGATTTCACAATTAATACTATGGCCATCAAACTCAACTTTGATTGCTTTGGAGAACTTCTGGATTTTTTTGATGGCCAGCGGGATTTGAGAGACGGCAGAATCCGGGCCCTTCACAGGATGAGTTTTGTGGAAGACCCGACCAGGATCTTTCGGGCAGTTCGTTTTGAGAGCCGCTATAATTTCAGGATTGATAGATTCACCGAACACCTGATTAAGACTGCAGTGAGCTACAATATGTTTGCCAGGGTAAGCGGAGAGAGATTGAAGGAAGAAGTCGTTTTGATTCTTAAAGAAAAGGAACCTCTTAAGTCATTAAAGCGGATGGCCGAACTCCATGAACTGCGTTTTATTCATCCAATGATTCATTTTGTTCCTTCTTTGTCTCACCTGTTAAAGAGGACAGAAGATGTGCTGAAATGGTATAAAATTTCTTTTCCCAAAAAACACCTTGAGGTATGGTTGATCTATTTTTTGTCATTAATTGACCAACTTGATTTAAATCAAACCGAGGAACTTTTGCAACGTTTTCCATTCCGGCGCAAGGAACAGAGCACAATCAGAATCAGCAAGAAGGCCGATGAAGCAATCTTAAATAACCTGGCAAAGACAAAAGTTATACAGCCCAGCCGGGTTTATTCGCTGTTAAGGCCTTTACCCAAGGAAGCAATTTTAAAGATAATGGCCAAAACCCCCATTTTAAGGGTGCGGAGCCGGATATCCGACTATTTGCTTAATTACCTCCATGTTAGGATTAAGATTAAAGGCGAAGACCTTAAAAGGGAAGGGTTTAAGCCCGGGCCGGAATTTGGCAGGGTATTGGAAATGGTCCTTTATGCCCGGCTGGACGGGCGGGTTAAGACACGTTCAGACGAGCTGGGTTTTGTCCGGGGTTTGGCCAAAAGACATAAACGTAACCAAGTTTGACATTTATCCGGCATTATGTTAACATAATTGTTTTAACTATGCTAACAAAAGCATTTCAATAGACATACACCGCAGACAGATATGAATAAAAAGAGAATTTTGAGCGGGATGCGGCCAACTGGCCCTCTCCATTTAGGACATTTAGTCGGTGCGCTGACCAACTGGAAGAAGTTACAGGAGGAGTATGACTGTTTTTACATGGTGGCGGACTGGCATGCCTTAATGAGCGAATACGCCAGTCCCAGTGTTATCAGGGAGTCAATTCCAGGCATGGTTGCCGATTGGATTAGTTGTGGGATAACTCCTCAAAAAAGCGTGATTTTTGTACAGTCGCAGGTTCCCGCGCACATCGAGTTATGTATGTTATTTTCATGCCTGATACCACTGGGATGGCTGGAACGTTGTCCGACCTATAAAGAACAACTGAGTGAAATAAAGGGTAAAAATATTAAGACATATGGCTTTCTGGGTTATCCGGTTTTGCAGGCAGCAGATATCCTAGTTTATAAGGCGCAGCGGGTGCCGGTAGGCGAAGACCAGCTGCCTCATCTGGAACTTACCCGGGAGATAGCCCGACGGTTTAACTCTATTTATAAAACGAGATTTTTCCCAGAACCAGAAGCAATTTTAACAAAGATGCCGCGCCTGTTGGGTACTGATAATAGAAAGATGAGCAAGAACTACGGCAATTTTATAGCATTGTCTGACCGGCCAGAGGTAATTTTGGCCAAGACATCCCGGATGATTACCGACCCCCGGCGTATTAAAAGAAGTGATCCCGGCCGGCCGGAAATCTGTAATGTCTTTTCCTATCATAGTGTTTTCAATAAGGAAGGAATAGACGAGGTAAGAAATTGGTGCAAGGGTGCAACAGCAGGATGCACTGAGTGCAAGAAGCGGTTAGGCGAGATAATTATTGAAACACTCAGGCCTCTCCGCCAGGAAAGAGATAAACTTTTAAATGACAGAGCTGAGATTGAAAAAATCCTCCAGCAAGGCAATAAAAAGGCGAATTCTATCGCCAGTCAGACGTCCCGGGATGCAAAGAGGTTAGTTAAGTTTTATGGTCTATAAAGTAAAACTCAAGATATTTGAAGGACCACTGGATTTACTCCTTTATTTAATCAAGAAGAATGAGATAGACATCTGCAATATTCCCATTTTTGAGATTACCGAGCAATACCTGGAATATTTAAATTTGATGCAGTTGCTGGATTTGGATATTGCCGGTGAATTTTTAGTAATGGCAGCCACCCTGATGCATATTAAATCCAGAATGCTTCTTCCTCCTGAAGAGCAGGAGGAGTTGGAAGAGGCTGAAGAGGATCCCCGGGCTGAGTTGGTGCAGAAGCTTTTAGAATATCAGCGGTTTAAACAGGCAGCCGGCCGCTTGGAAAATATGGAGGAGAAGAGGGCAGAGATGTTCGGCCGGATGCCCAGTCTAGTAGAACCGGATAATCAAGATGACAATAAGTTTTTTGAGGCGAATCTATTTGACCTTATCTCGGCCTTCTCTAAGGTATTATCCGGTGTTTCTCAGCAGACCTTCGAGGAGATTATAGTTGATGAATTTAGCGTTGAGGAACAGATGAATCGGATTCTGGAACATTTCCAAATACGCATTCAGGCATATTTCAGGGAATTATTTAAAGATATAATGAATAAATTAGAGATAGTATGCACCTTTTTAGCCATTTTGGAATTAATAAGAGAAAAAAAACTTATGGTAAGACAGCCGAAATTATTCGGTGAGATATTACTTATCAAGATGGAAAACAACTAATGGAATCAGCAGAAGTCAAGAGAATAATAGAAGCGCTCCTTTTTAGTAGTTCCAATCCGCTATCTTTAGACCAAATAAAAGAGATAGTAGAAGAAGCCAGACCCAGCCAGATAAAGGTATTAATTGACGAATTAAATGCCGAATATGACCAGACTGGAAGAAGCTTTAAGATAATTGAGATAGCCGGAGGATTCCAAAGCTGTACCCGGCCCGAATATGCCATCTGGGTTAAAAGATTATATAAGAAACGACGAGGGCAGAAACTCTCCATGCCCGCTTTAGAGACATTGGCCGTTATCGGCTATCGTCAGCCGGCAACCAAAGGAGATATCGAATTCGTCCGGGGTGTTAACGTAGACGGTGTCTTAAGGACGTTGCTGGAAAAAGGACTTGTTAAGGTTAAAGGAAGAAAAGAAGGTATTGGCCGGCCAATTATCTATGTTACCACCAGACGGTTCCTGGAATATTTTGGTTTGACTTCTTTATCGGAATTACCCGAATTAGAGAAGGTCAATCTGGCCGGCAGTAAGATAGAATTAGGTTCCAAAGAGATAAAATAGGGACCGGCAGAAATGAATCCGGAGGGGGAGGGGATTAAAAAATGAACTTAAAGGAACTACGTAACAAACTAGACGAGATAGATAAAAAGGTAGTTAATCTGCTTAATAAGCGGGCGCGTCTTATCCTGGAAATTGGCCGGATAAAGGCAAGAGATAAAAAAGAAATATTTGTCCCTGAACGCGAAAAGGAAATTTACAGAAAGATAGCTTCTGCGAACAAAGGTCCTCTTTCCAACAGTTCATTTGAGGCCATCTACCGGGAAATTATGTCGAGTGCTTTAAGCCTGGAAAAGCCATTGAAGGTGTCTTATCTGGGCCCGGAGGCAACCTTTACCCATCTGGCTTCTTTGAAGAAATTTGGGGCAAGTATTGAGTACGAATCCTGTAATACCATTACCGATGTTTTTACCGAGGTGGAGCGTTCACGCTGCGATTATGGTGTAGTCCCGATTGAAAATTCAGTCGAAGGAATGGTAAGTCACACCATGGATATGCTTATTGAATCCGATTTAAAGATATGCTCGGAAATCCTCCTGGAGGTATCGCACAGCCTTCTTGCCGATTGCCCGCTGAGCAAAGTTAAAAGGGTTTATTCCAACCCTCAGGTCTTTGGACAATGCCGGCTCTGGCTGGAAAGTAATCTGCCGGGAAGAGAATTAGTAGAGGTTTCCAGCACTACCAGGGCAGCCTTGATTGCCTCCGGAGAGAAAAACTCTGCAGCCATTGCCTCGGAATTTGCCGGTAAGATATACAAATTGAAGACAATTGTTTGCTCAATCGAAGACAGCTCGCATAACATTACCAGATTTTTGGTTATTGGTAAGACAATGGCCGGTCGGACAGGTAAGGACAAGACATCAATAATGTTTTCAATCAGGGACAGGGTAGGGGGGCTGTACACAATGTTAACACCGTTTAAGAAGTATAATATTAATCTGACTAAGATAGAATCACGTCCTTCCAAAAAGAAGCCCTGGCAGTATTATTTCTTTGTTGATTTACAGGGGCACTGTCAGGACAAAAAGGTTGTTGAGGCATTAGATTCTCTGGAAAAGGAATGTCAGTATTTGAAGATATTGGGTTCTTACCCGATGGAGGGATAAGCGGAAATATTGGATTAAGCTATGTGCCCATTAAAATTGAAAAAACTAATCAGAAAGAACATATCGCAAATAAAACCTTACCAGCCCGGAAAGCCGATAGAAGAGTTAGAGAGAGAAATCGGCAGCCAAGAGATTATCAAACTGGCCTCTAATGAAAATGTACTTCCTCCTTCGGCAAAGGTAATCTCGGCAATAAAAAAGTCTCTTAACAAATTAAATCGTTATCCGGATGGCAGTTGTTATTATCTCAAGAAAAAACTGGCTAAAAAACTGAAGGTTAGTCCTGCCAACTTGATAGTCGGCAACGGTTCTGATGAGATAATCGTGCTGGCGCTGCGGGCCTTTTTAAGACCTGGAGAGGAGGTCGTGATTGCCGACCCCACTTTCCTTATTTACAAGATAGCCGCCCAGATAGAAGGGGCCAAAATCAGATTTGTGCCGTTAAAGGGGCTAAGATATGATTTGGGGGCAATGGCTTCTGCGGTGACCAAAAAGACCAAGATTATATTTATAGCCAATCCGGATAATCCCACCGGGACTTATTTGACCCGAAGCGAAATAAAGCGATTTTTACCGAGGATTCCTGCAAAAACAATAATATTTTTTGACGAGGCCTACTTCGATTTTGCTAAAGACTGTCCTGATTTTCCGGATACACTAAAATTAACTAATCGGCGTAACATAATAACAACCAGGACCTTTTCCAAAATACACAGTTTGGCGGGGCTGCGAATAGGATATGGTGTGGCCACCGAGGAAATCGTTGATTACCTGAACAGGGTAAGAGAGCCGTTTAATGTGAATTCACTAGCCCAGGTAGCTGCCTTTGCTGCTCTCGATGACACCCAACATGTTAAACGGACACTGGAAATGGTCAAAAAAGGCAAAAGATATCTTTATAAGCAGC
>JAUWXU010000075.1 GCA_030616145.1 Candidatus Omnitrophota bacterium
TGATCGATTTATAGAATCGCAGAAGAATAAGGGAAAAAGAGGATGAATAGGTTGCTTGACAGCATAAACAGTCCAGTTGATTTAAAGAGACTAAAAATCCGTCAATTACCCCAGCTGGCCAGTGAAATCCGGGAGGAGATGATCAGGGTAGTTTCCCGGACCGGGGGACATCTTGCCTCCAGTTTAGGCGCGGTTGAATTGGCGATAGCCATTCACTATGTTTTTACCTCGCCCAAAGATACTATTGTCTGGGATGTCGGACATCAGGCATACGCCCATAAACTTTTAACCGGCAGAAAGGAAAGGTTTGATTCCCTTCGTCAGTTCGGAGGGATAAGCGGTTTTCCCAATAAAGATGAAAGCAGCCACGACCCTTTTACAGTAGGCCATGCCTCCACCTCTATTTCCCAGGCCCTGGGAATGGTGGTGGCTAACAGTTTGACCCGGTCTTCGGGAAGGGTTGTAGCAGTTATTGGCGATGGGGCGCTTACCGGCGGTATGGCCTTTGAGGCCTTAAATCATGCCGGGCAATTGGGCAAAAAGATAATAGTTGTCTTAAATAGTAATGAGATGGCCATCTCACCCAGCGTAGGCGCCTTGAGTAAGTACCTGAATAAAATAATCACCAACCCGCTTTACAATCGCATCCGCCAGGATATCAGGACCTTACTAAAAAGGATTCCCAGACTCGGGCCGAAGATGCTGACTACTGCCCAAAGGCTGGAGGAAGGCATAAAGGATTTGTTCGTGCCCGGCGCATTTTTTGAAGAATTGGGATTTCGTTACTTCGGTCCAATCGACGGACACAATCTCGCTCTTGTAATTCAGGCCTTAAAGAACATAACCTTGATAAATGAGCCGATCTTGCTTCATCTAATCACCAAGAAGGGAAAGGGGTATAAATTCGCTGAATCTGACCCGGTCAGATTCCACAGTGCCGTGCCATTTGATGTTGAAACTGGAATTTCAAAGAAGTCTCAACCAACAAGATCTAATTTTACAGAAACCTTTGGCCGCACTGTTTGCGACCTTGCCTCGCGGGATGACCGGATAGTTGTGATTACTCCGGCGATGACTGCTGGTTCAGGCCTTGTAGACTTTGCTAAGGCCTTTCCCGCCAGGTTTTTTGATGTGGGGATAGCTGAACAACACGCTCTTACTTTTGCTGGTGGTCTGGCCAGGGGCGGGCTTAAACCAGTGGTAGCGATCTACTCTACCTTTTTACAGCGGGCATATGACCAGATGGTCCATGATATTTGCCTGCAGAATCTGCATGTTGTCTTGGCCATTGACCGGGCAGGGCTGGTAGGCGAGGATGGTCCCACCCATCATGGGGTTTTTGATATTGCCTATCTCGGGCATATCCCTAATCTGGTTTTAATGGCACCCAAAGATGAACAGGAATTAAAAGATATGATTTATACTGCTATTTCCCTGCCAGGACCGGTGGCAATCAGATACCCCAAGAGAGGGACAGAGAGGATTCAAACGGATAAAGATTATCACAATATTCAATTGGGCCAGGCCGAGGTCCTTAAACAGGGCAGGGGCCCGGTCATTATGGCCATCGGCAGTATGGTCTATCCTGCGCTAAAGGCAGCTGAGATTTTAGCTAAGGAAGATATTGAGCCCACAGTAGTCAATGCCCGTTTTATAAGACCACTGGACGAGGCCTTGTTAGATGAACTCCTGGCCGACGGCAATCGGCCGCTGGTAACTATTGAGGAACACGTGGAAAGATGCGGTTTTGGCAGTATTGTCCTGGAGTTTTTAGCAGAGAGGGGAAAGAAAGATATTAAGATTAAGAGATTGGCATTACCTAATTCGTTTATAGAACAGGGATCCCGCAGTCTTTTGCTTGACAAATACGGTCTTTCTGTAAAGGGTATTGTTGACTCGGTCAGGGAGATTGTATGAAGCCGGTAAGGGTTCGTTTCGCCCCCAGCCCAACTGGTTATTTACATATTGGAGGGGCCAGGACCGCCCTTTTTAACTGGCTGTTCGCCAGACATAATAAAGGAAAGTTTATATTAAGGATAGAGGATACAGACCGCCAGCGTTCTCAGAAAGAATTTTTGGATGATGTCCTGGACAGTTTAAAATGGCTGGGCCTCAACTGGGATGAACAGCCTTGTTTTCAGTCAAAGCGGCTGGAGTTGTACCGGAGATATACTGAAAAACTAGTAAACGAGGGAAAGGCCTATCAGACAGAGGGCGCAGTTTTCTTTAAGGTCCTGCCGGAAAATGTAGCCATAAATGATCTGGTTCACGGAAAGATTGAATTTGACAACAAATTGCTCAAGGATTTTGTTATTCAGAAATCAGACGGCTTCCCCACCTATAATTTTGCCTGCGTGATAGATGATTATGAATTGAAGATTACTCATATCATCAGGGGCGATGACCACATCTCCAACACCCCCAAGCAACTCGCACTATATCGGGCGCTCGGTCTAAACGAACCGGAATTTGCCCATATTCCCCTGATAATGGGGCCGGATAAGACGCCTCTTTCCAAACGGCACGGCGCTGCTTCGATAATCTATTATCGCCGGGAAGGTTATCTTCCCGGGGCAGTAGTTAATTTTCTGGCCCTGATGGGCTGGTCGCCGGGGAAGAATCAGGAGATAATTGATAAAGCTGAGATTGTCAAGAAATTTTCTTTAGATAAGGTGCTCAAGACCAGCGCTATATTTAACATTGACAAACTCAACTGGATGAATAGTCAGTATATCAAAAAACTGGACATCGAGGAATTGATCAGCTTGCTTTCGCCATTCCTGGATGAACTTAGAAGATCGGTTTCGGGGAAGGGTAAGGCCGACGCCGGCGATGAAACAAAAGAAAAAAACAGGGCATTGACCAGACTTTTTCAGGGCAGGATAAAGACACTATCCGGGATTAAACAACAGGCCGGTTACTTTTTTTCTGAACAGGTTCAATACACTGAACAGGCCCGCGAAAGAATTTTGAAAGACAAAAATACCCTGACCGTGTTCAAGGCCCTGATAGAGCACCTGAAGGACCTGGATGATTTTTCCAGCCCAGCTGTTGAACAGGCCTGCCGTTCTTTAATCAAGGAACTGGCCATATCCAGCGGCGACCTTATCCATCCGGTAAGGGCTGCCCTTAGCGGCCGGACAGTAACACCAGGTCTTTTTGAACTTATTGCCATTTTAGGCAAAGAAAAGACCATTAAGAGATTAGAGGATGCAGCCCAGCTGATTTAAGGTCAGACTTAGTTGACCGTAGCAGGGTGTTGTGATATAACGGCAATATAGGAAAAAATAATGAAAGAGATTAGAATTCATGGTCGAGGTGGACAGGGCGCGGTAATTGCCTGCCGTATTCTGGGTCTGGCTGCGTTCAAAGATGGTTTGGATGCGCAGTCATTTCCTTTTTTCGGAGTGGAAAGAAGGGGGGCGCCAGTAACTGCCTTTACCCGCATTGATACGAAAAAGATAAGGATAAAGACACTGGTTTATAAGCCGAACTATATAATAGTCCTGGATCCGACTCTTGTTAAGACAGTAGATGTTACTAGTGGCGTGAAAAGGAGTGGATTCATTCTAATTAATAGCCGGCGCAATCCTTCTCAGTTTAGACTTGGCCCAACCAAGGTCTTTACTGTTGATGCAGAAGGTATTGCCTTAAAATACGGCCTGGGCAGCCCGACTGCCCCGATTGTTAATACCACAATATTAGGCGCATTTGCCCGGATAAGCGGCGAGGTAAAGATTTCTTCGATTGTAGATGCTATAAACGAGTATGTGCCTGTTAAGGTAGGAGAAAATATATCAGCGGCAGAAGAGGCCTATAAAATAGTTTCGTCTGAGGAAAAATAATGGCCAAGAAGATTGTTTTTAAGAGAGAAAAAGATCTCCCTTATTTAGCTGTTTCATTAAGCGATACACGCTCCAACAAGACTGGCGGGTGGAGTTCGTTAAGGCCGGTACTTGACCGG
>JAUWXU010000024.1 GCA_030616145.1 Candidatus Omnitrophota bacterium
ATTCTTCCTCAAGTCAGATTGCCATTGAATTTAATTTAGGCGGCCCAAATTTTTCTGTTTCCAGCGCCTGTTCGTCCGGCCTGGATGCCCTTGGTTATGCATTTAATGCCATTCGCCGGGATGAGATAGATATGGCTGTTACTGGCGGTGCAGACGCGCCTCTTTCTCCAGGTGTCCTGGCTTCATTTTGTGTTGTCAGGGCACTATCCACGAGTAATAATGAACCGGATAAGGCCTCAAGACCTTTTGACCGCAAAAGAGATGGCTTTGTACTGGGAGAAGGAGCAGGGATATTAATCTTGGAAGAGCTCGAACACGCTAGAAAGAGAAATGCCCATATCTATGCCGAGGTCCTGGGTTACGGAATTACCTGTGACGCCTCTCATATAACCCAGCCGAGGCCTGATGGAGAGGCCGCGGCCCGGGCAATTCATCTTGCCTTAAAGGATGCAAATATCAGACCAGGAGAGATAGACTGTATCAGTGCCCACGGTACATCTACCCCTCTGAATGATAAAACCGAGACAATGGTGATAAAAAAGATATTCGGCAATTATGCCTATAAAATACCAATAACCGCTTTAAAATCAATGATTGGACATCTGATTGGAGGAGCTGGGCCAGTGGAATTGATTGCCGGGGTTTTGTCTATGGAGAAAGGGTTGATTCCGCCAACGATTAATTATGAATATCCCGATCCTGAATGCGACCTGGATTATGTGCCTAATCAAGCCAGGGAGGCAAAGATTGACACCATCTTAAAAAGTTCCTTTGGTTTTGGAGGCAAAAATTCGGCATTGGTTATAAGAAGGTATGTATAATTACAGAATACTAGATGCTAGTCAGTCAAAATCAATGCTAATCAGTGAAATTAAAAAAAATGAATAAAAGAGAACTGGAAAAGATTAAAAAGATACTTTTGGAAAAAAGGGCTGAATTACGTAGACAGATAGATGGTCTTGAGGGAGAATCATTGGGGACTTCCCAGCGGGATTCTGTGGGAGACCTCTCAGGATATAGTTATCATATGGCCGACGTAGGTACTGATAATTATAATCGTCAGTTTAATCTGGAGTTAGCCAGCAAGGAAGGCAAAATTCTCTATGAGACAGAACAGGCCTTGTTAAGAATAAAAGAAAGAAAGTTTGGTAAATGTGAAGTCTGCGGCCGCAAAATTCAACGTGCCCGCCTGAAGGTGGTTCCTTATGCTCGGTTTTGTATTGATTGTAAAAAACGGAAAGAGCAAGAGTGATAGTTTTTATAATCAGTATATCGATTTTAGTGCTGGATCAACTTAGCAAAAAATTAATCTGCCTGAATTTTCTACCCGGCCAGTCCCGGCCGATTATTGAAAATATTTTTCATCTAACACTGGTCTATAACAAAGGGATTGCCTTTGGTTTATTCCTTGGTACAGTACTTATTTCTGTTTTTATTTCAGTCGTGGTTATTATGCTGCTGATAATTTCTGTTATAAAAATTAAGGGATCAGAGCTGATATTAAAAATTGCCTTTTCCTTAATTCTGGGAGGGGCAGCAGGTAATTTAGTAGACAGGATCAGGTTTGGATATGTGATTGATTTTTTGGATTTTCGTGTCTGGCCGGTTTTCAATGTAGCAGATATTGCTATTACCATTGGAGCAGGGCTGCTGATAGTCTACCTATTTAAAATGAGGAATTTTAAATCCAGGGCAAGGTCCAAATCGCAATAACCAATGCACCCCATTCTTTTTAAGATAGGCCCGATTAATGTTTATTCCTATGGTGTAATGATCGCAATAGGATTTACTGTAGCGATATGTCTTGCTCGCCAGCAGGCAGAAAAGGAGGGTTTTGACGGAGACAGAATAATTGATTTAGGTTTATATCTATTGATTGCCGGTATTGTTGGGGCAAGGCTGCTTTATGTCTTGACAAATCTTTCCGAATACCTCAAATTCCCCCTTGAAATAATTATGCTCAATCACGGAGGACTGGTGATTTATGGCGGCATTATTCTTGCCACTTTCACCGGAATCTTTTTTTTGAGCAAAAGAAAAATCCCGATTTTAAAAACAGCCGATATACTATTTCCCTATGTAGCCCTGGCTCAGTCAATCGGCCGTATCGGGTGTCTTTTGAACGGGTGTTGTTATGGAAGACCTACGAGCTTGCCATGGGGAATTTATTTTCCTGGTCAAGTTATTGCCCTGCATCCGACAGAGATTTATTTTTCGCTGAATGCGCTGGCTATCTTCTTAATTTTAAAGATGGTCCAGAAAAGAAAAAGGTTTACCGGCCAGGTCTTTCTTTTATATTTTATTCTTTATTCTGCCACTCGCTTCGGAATAGAATTTTTCAGGGGTGATAGCGTTCATAATATCTTTGGCGCGCTTACTCTATCCCAGGTCATCAGTATAATAATATTTGTTGTTGCACTACTGATTTATCACAGGAGAAGCCTCCTTGGAAGGACAGAACAAAGAATATAGCTTTGTCGCTGGGCCAGCTGATACCGGCCGTCGTCTGGACCAATATCTTGCCGGGAATCTCTCCGGGGAACTGTCCCGCTCCTACATTCAGAAACTGATCAAGGACGGACAGATAAGAGTCAATGGCAAAACTACCAAAAGTAATCATAAATTAAAAGAAGCCGAGAAGATAACAGTCGATATCCCCCCGCCTTCCCGTCCGGATACCAAGCCTGAGAACATCCCATTAACGATAGTCTATGAAGATGAACAGCTTATGGTGGTGGATAAACCAGCAGGAATGGTAGTCCATCCGGCAGCGGGTAATTTTAGCGGCACGTTGGTAAACGCCCTTCTTTATCATTCGTCCCATCTTTCTGGGATAGGGGGTGAGTTGAAGCCAGGTATTGTCCACCGGCTGGATAGAGGTACATCAGGCCTGATGGTAGTTGCCAAGACAGATAAGGCCCACCACTCTCTGGCAGAACAATTTAAGAGCCATAAAGTAAAGAAAAAATATCTAGCAGTAGTAAAGGGTAAGGTGGAACTTGACCGGGGAATAATTGATGAACCAATCGGTAGGAATTTGCGGCAAAGAAAGAAGATGGAGGTAGTCCAAGCCGGAGGAAAATCAGCCGTTACCAATTATGAGGTAGTCAAAAGATTCAAAGCTTTTACTTTGGTTGAAATTAGCCCTGCCACCGGCAGGACTCATCAAATCCGCGTGCATATGAGTTATCTGGGATATCCAATAATCGGGGACACCGAATACGGCCAGCATTCCACCGTTATAAATCGTCAGGCCCTCCATGCTAGTCTATTAGGTTTTTATCACCCGATAACCAATAAGTATTTGGAATTTAGTTCAGCCTTGCCTGAGGATATAAAAAGCTTAATTGTAGAAAAAACTTGACAACAGGAGTTTTATCTGCTATACTTACTTACGCTATAACTAGACCTTTTAAACTGGTCCGGCGAGACCAGTAAAGGGAGTAGATAATGAAACTCGCAGTTAAAATTATAATGACCTATTCAGAAAAAGGATAGGTCTTTTTTTTAAGCAGGTACAGTTGAAGATTATATCAGGAGAAGCCGAATGAACCGGAAGACAAAAGCGCGGATTATGGATGCCTCAGCAATTGACAGGGTTATTACCAGAATCGCTCATGAGGTATTGGAAAAGAATAGGCAGACAAAGGACTTATGCGTGGTCGGAATCAGAAAAGGCGGTGCCTGCCTGGCCGAACGTCTGGCTAAAAAGATAAGCGAGATAGACGGGGGAGAAATACCCCTGGGGATATTAGATATTACTCTCTATCGCGATGACCTTACTGCGATAGCTGAACAGCCAGTAGTACACAAGACCGAGATAGGTTTTGATATCCGAGACAAGAAGGTGATATTAGTTGATGATGTACTTTTTACCGGCCGGACAATCAGATGTGCCCTGGACCAATTAATAGATTTTGGCCGGCCGAAGAATATTCAGCTGGCAATTCTGATTGACCGGGGACATAGAGAATTGCCGATCAGGGCGGACTATGTTGGAAAGAACGTACCCACTTCGGTTGTGGAAACCATTGAGGTTAGATTGAAAGAGCTGGACGAGGTAGATGAAGTAATAATTATGGAAGGAGAAAAATGACCGTTTGGAAGAGAAAGGATTTATTGGGATTAGAAACCTTAGATGCGGAGGAGATCAAGTTAATCATTGATACCGCAGAATCTTTCAAGGAGATCTCTACCCGCGAGATTAAAAAGGTCCCTACATTAAGGGGGAGGACGATTGTAAATCTCTTTTTTGAACCGTCTACCAGAACCAGGACTTCTTTTGAGCTGGCCGCCAAGCGGTTGAGTGCTGATACTGTCAGTATATCAGCCAGTACCAGTAGCGTACTTAAAGGCGAGACATTAAAAGATACTGCCAGAAACATAGAGGCAATGAAGATAGACATGATTATTATGCGCCACCCTTGTTCAGGTGCGCCTGATATGTTGGCAAAGACTATTTCCTCAAGCGTGGTAAATGCCGGTGATGGTGCACACGAACATCCTACACAGGGGTTGTTGGATTTATTTACTATCAGGGAGAAAAAGGGAAAGATTGAAGGATTAAAAGTGGCAATTGTTGGAGATATTCTGCACAGCCGTGTTGCCCGGTCGGATATCTGGGGGTTGAAGAAATTGGGCGCAGAAGTAATATTATGCGGCCCCCCTACCCTGATGCCGCCGGAGATAGAAAAGATGGGCGTCAGGGTAAGCTATGACCTCAGGGAGGTCATGAAAGAGGTAGATGTTGTTAATCTTCTGCGGGTCCAGCTGGAGAGGGAAAAAAGGAATCTTTTCCCTTCGCTCCGGGAATATGCGGTTCTTTTCGGACTAAACAAAGACGTCTTAAAAGGCGCAAAGAAAGATCTGGTAATTATGCATCCCGGGCCGATTAACCGGGGTATTGAGCTTTCTCCTGATTTGGCCGATGGCCCATGTTCAGTAATTCTGGATCAGGTAACCAATGGAATAGCTGTAAGGATGGCAGTGTTATTTCTATTATTAGGCGGGCATACCTCATGAACCTATTAATCAAAAATGGCAGGGTGATAGACCCTGTGGGCAAACTTGACGGGATAATGGATGTCCTGGTAGAAAAGGGAAAAATCAGGCGGTTGGGCAAAGGCCTGAAGCCGGAAAATCATAACGTAATTGAGGCCCGGGGTAAGGTAGTTGTGCCCGGGCTTATTGATATGCACACCCATCTGCGTGAACCGGGCAGGGAAGACGAGGAGACCATCCTCAGCGGTTCAGAGGCAGCGGCAAGGGGTGGATTTAGTTCTGTTTGCGTTATGCCTAATACTTCTCCGGTAATAGACAAGGAGGGGATAGTAGAATTTATCTTCTCCCGCTCCCGGCAGGCAGGGCTGGTGAATGTCTATTCCGTTGGCGCAGTTACTGTCGGACAGAATGGTACTCAGTTGGCCGAGATAGGTGAATTGAAAAAGGCCGGAGTGATAGCCCTCTCTGATGACGGAAATCCGGTTAAAAATAGCTACCTGATGCGCCGGGCCCTGGAATACAGCAGGATGTTTGATTTACCGATCATTTCTCATTGCGAAGACTCCGACCTTGCCGCAGATGGTGTGATGAACGAGGGTTATGTTTCAACCCTATTGGGCTTAAGGGGAATTTCTTCGCTTGCCGAGGAAAGTATGGTTAGCCGGGATATCTCTCTGGCCGGGCTGACCAACGGCCGAGTTCACATAGCTCATCTATCTTGTGCTGGTTCAGTCAGTTTGATTAAACAGGCCAAAAAAAATGGAATTAGAGTTACTGCTGAAACAGCACCGCATTACTTTACCTTGACTGACGAAGAAGTCAGGACATTTGATACCAACTACAAGATGAATCCGCCCCTGCGGACGCAAAAAGATATCGAGGCAATTAAAAAAGGCCTGGCTGATGGAACAATAGATGTTATTGCCAGTGACCATGCTCCTCATTCAGAACAGGAAAAAGATGTAGAATTTGACAATGCGCCATTCGGAATCACTGGTCTTGAAACATCTTTAGGATTAGCCCTGCAGGAACTCGTTGAGGAGAAGGTCTTGACTATCAATCAACTGGTTGAAAAGATGTCTGTTAATCCGGCCCGAATATTGGGTTTGAATAAGGGGAGTTTGGCTCTTGGTTGCGATGCAGATATAACCATCATCGATTTAGAAAGGGAATGGATAGTAAGACAGGAGGATTTTAAGTCAAAATCCAAAAATTCTCCGTTTATTGGTAGAAAACTAAAAGGGATGGCAGTGTTAACTATCTCCCGGGGAAAGATAGTTTATGAATCTATGGCCTGAGAAAGAGGGAGTAAGATTTATTGTTTCCAGAGAATTGGGGCGGCTTGTCCGGTGGCTGCGCATATTAGGTTATGATACCAGTTATTTTGATTCTATAGACAAAAGAGACCTGCTTATTACTGCCCTTAGAGAAGGAAGATTGATTATAACCCGCACATCAGCTTTTAAAGACCATCATGGGTTAGAAATGATTTATATTGAAAGTGACAAAGTAGAAGAACAGATAAAACAGGTTATGGCGAAGCTTGGACTGATAATACCCCAGGAGGCCTTGTTTAGCCGATGTGTGGGGTGCAATCAAATACTGGAGAATATATCTAAGCAAGAAGTGGAGGGAAAGGTCTCGCCCTATGTTTTTGAGACAGTAGAGCAATTTAAGAAATGCCCGGATTGCAAAAAGATTTACTGGGTTGGGACACACTGGAATAATGTGAAAAAATTTGCAGACCGATTGGGAATATTGAGCCGCAAATGAGTATAAAATCATGATTACACAGAAGGTTTTATTAGATCTTTACAAACAGAGGAGAATAGATGCCACGATTTATTTGCGATTTCCATGTCCATTCTAAATACAGCCGGGCCACCAGCAAGGATATGGATATAAAGAACATCAGTAAGTGGGCAAAGATAAAGGGGATATCCCTGATCGGCACCGGTGATTTCACCCATTTTTTATGGTTGGAGGAGCTTAAGAGAATTTTGAGGCCGGAAGGGAATGGATTGTTCAGCTACGACCAGACCCTGTTTATGTTAACAGCAGAGATTTCCTGTATCTATAGCAAAAATGGAAGGACAAGAAAGATTCACATTGTTATTTTTGCGCCCAGCTTTGAAGTAGTAGAGAAGATAAACAATGAATTGAGTTCTATCGGCAACCTGGCTAGTGATGGAAGACCTATTTTGGGATTGGATGCCCGGGATTTAGTAAAGATTGCAATGGATATAAGCCCTGATTGTTTTATAGTGCCTGCCCACATCTGGACTCCCTGGTTTAGCTTGTTCGGAGCCAATTCGGGCTTTGACAGCATTGAAGAATGTTTTGAAGATCAATCCCGGCATATCTATGCTCTGGAAACAGGTCTTTCCAGCGATCCGGCAATGAACTGGCGGTGGAGCGTGCTGGACAAATATTCCCTGATTTCAAATTCAGATGCCCATAGTCCTGCCAATATAGGCAGAGAAACAAATGTGTTTTCCCAGAAGATGGATTATTATCAGATAATAGAGACCCTGAAGAATAAAGATAGAGAGAAATTTCTGGCAACCATTGAATTCTTTCCCCAGGAGGGGAAATATCACTGGGATGGCCATAGAAACTGTGAAGTTTCTTTATCTCCATCTCAGACAAGAGAGAACAATTATTGCTGTCCGAAATGCGGCAGGAGACTAACTATTGGGGTAATGCATAGGATAGAGGATTTATCTGACCGCGAACAAGGGTTTGTCCCGGAAGGCAGTATCCCTTTTTATAGTTTGGTGCCTCTTGCCGAGATTATTGCCGAGGCCAAAGGAGTGGGGAAAAAGACAGTAACAGTAGAGAATGAATATTACAGGCTTGTTCAGGGATTAGGGGGAGAGTTTAATATCCTGCTTGATGCCTCTCGGGACGACCTGATTAAACTGACCACTGAAAAGGTGACTGATGGCATTTTAAGGGTGAGAGAAGGGAAGGTAGATATCCGGCCGGGCTACGATGGGGTGTACGGTGAGGTAAAGATCTTTAGCCCCGGTCAAGACAAGGAGACAGAAAGACAACTGAGCCTGTTTTAGTATAATGAGCTATCAGATAAAATCCAGGATTTTGAGCAATAAAAGATTAGGCCGGGAACATTATCTTATGCGGTTTGAAGCAGGCCCTATTGCCAGAACAGCAAAACCAGGGCAGTTTATACACCTTCGATGTTCTGATAAGGTTAATCCACTCTTGCGTCGTCCGTTCAGTATCCACAATACCACTGGAAAGACAATATATATTCTTTATCAATTAGTCGGCAGGGGAACGGAGATTTTAGCAGAGAAAAAGACCGGCGAATATTTAGATATTATCGGTCCCCTGGGGAATGGATTCAGTTACTCCCGGTCAAAAAGCGCAAATTCCATTTTAGTGGCCGGCGGGATAGGGGTAGCGCCGCTTCTAATGCTTGCCCGAGAATTGATTCAATACCAAAAAAGTGCCGGTATACTACTGTTGATTGGCGCA
>JAUWXU010000009.1 GCA_030616145.1 Candidatus Omnitrophota bacterium
AATTAGCATCAGTCACCCGATTGCCCGGGGCGCCGGCATCCTGGTCAACGAGGCAAATATTATTATTAGCCGCAACAACAAGTTATCAAGCTGGCAGGGTTTTAGAAATATATCTATGGACATCCTGACTAAAACCAAAATTGCCTATTATGATTATACTTACGCCCAGGAAACCTATTCTATTGCCAGGCTTTCCCTGGACCGTGCTATTAAGTTATCAGAGATTAACAGATTGCGCTATGGACAGGGATTGGTCAGTTCAGTTGACGTGCTGGAGGCAGAAAGCGCTGCCAGCGAAAGAGAAAAAGTTTTGCTTAATGCCGAATTATTTCTTAGAAAATCAGAAGACCAGTTAAAGTTGATTACTAATTTAGTGGATGACCCTGAAGTCTGGAACGACGAACTGAAATTGACCGACCGGCCTGGATTTAAAATCAGAAATATCGATCCGATTAAAAGCCTGGAGAATGCATTCAAATCTCGGCCGGATTATATCCAGAAAAAGATAGACCTTGAAAATCGTAACATAAAAATAATGGTAGCAAAAAATGCCCTTTTACCGACAATCGATCTGATCGGAAGCTTTGGCCTGAACGGATTAGGCCTGGATTATCAGAAGTCCATTGAGAATGTCAGCACTAACCATCGGGATTGGGCTGCCGGGGTTAAGTTTGATTTACCATGGGGTGGCGGAGACCGGGCAAGATATGACCAGCGAAAGTTGGAAAAGGCCCAGGCGTTAATTGAACTTAACAGGCTGGAGCAGAATATCATATTTGACCTCAGGGATAAGATGAGGGATGTGAATATCCAGAGACGCCAGGTTAAGGCATCAAAGATTTCTAAAGAACTAGAGACTGAAAACTATAAGGCCCAGAAGGAGAGATACGCTGTCGGCCAGGTTTCAACCCACGATCTGCTGGATTATCAGGATAAACTGGCCCGTGCAGAGTTTGATTATGTTACCGCTATAATCAACTATAATATAGCATTATTCAAGTTAGATATGGCCGAAGGCTTAACCTTGGTCAGGAATAATATAATTCTGGAGGAACAATGAGAAAATTAAATTTTTTAAAGTATCGGTGGCAGCTTATAATCCATGACAGGAATAAAAGACTATGGACTACTTTGGTTCTGTTTTCTGTCATCTGTCTTCTGTCATCTGTGATTGGCTGCAGTAAAAGAAAAAATATAGTCGAGGAGTCAGCAATACCGGTCAGCGTGATGGAGGTAACAAAAGGAGATCTGGAGGAGACCCTTTTTTATGTAGGCGACATCAAGGCCCAGGAACAGATAGAGGTGTATCCACGGATTAGTGGCAAACTCTTAGAAAATCTTGTTAAAGAGGGCCAAAAGATATCTAAAGGTGATGTGATTGCCTATATTGACCGAGACGAGATTGGTTTTCAGTTTGAAAAGGCACCGGTTACAGCACCGATAAAAGGGATAGTGGGAAGCGTTTATCTGGATAAGGGAACGAGCCTTTCTCCCCAGATAGCCGTAGCAAAGCTAGTTGATATGGACGTAGTAAAGATAAGAATCAATATAATGGAAATGGATTTACCGAAGGTCAAAGAGGGACAACTTGCTAAAATCAGCGTAGATGCCTATCCGAACGAATTATTTAAGGGATTTGTGGAACGGATAAGCCCGGTTGTGGATATAGATTCCCGGACAGCCCGGGCTGAAATAGAAATTGCCAATCCTGATTATAAATTGAAACCGGGGATGTTTGCCCGGGTTAACATTATTGTCCGGGAGAGAAAATCAGTTCTGTTTATCCTGCGGGATAGTATAGTAAGAGACGATGGCGAAAAGCTGAAATATGTATTTGTAGTTGATGGCAACGGGGTCTCTAAGAGAAAGGTGGACTTGGGATTAAAGGAGGATTTGAGATTTGAAGTTACCAACGGCTTGCAGGAGGGCGATTTAGTGGTTATAACCGGAGAAGAATATTTAAAAGACGGCAGTATTATAGAAATAGTGGATAATTACAAGGAGTAAAGCTTAGCATGAAACTACCGGAATTCGGAGTTAAAAAGCCAGTAACCGTTCTTATGATATTTACGGCAATGATTGTTTTAGGGATAATCTCTTTGCCGCTTTTGGGATTAGACCTGATGCCCGAGATTGAAATCCCTGTAATCAGCGTGATAACTGCCTATCAGGGAGCAGGCCCTGAGGAGATAGAGAATAAGATTAGCGAGCCTCTGGAAGATAGCTTAAGCACTGTTTCTTCATTAGATAAGATCGAATCTGTCTCTAGAGAAGGGGTCTCAACCGTGACCCTGAAATTTGACTGGGGAGTGGATTTAAGTGAAGCAGCAAATGATGTCCGCGATAAGGTAGCTTTGTCTAAAAGATTTCTTCCGGATGAAGCGGATGAGCCGATAATATTTAAATTCGACTTTTCGATGATGCCTATCTTGATTATGGTAGCAACTGCTGATCAGAGTTATCCCGTTCTTTATGAGTTGATTGATGAGCAGATTTGTGACTCCTTAAAGACTATTCCCGGGGTGGCTGCGGCAATTATCCGGGGTGGCTTGGAGCGCGAGATTCTGGTAGAGCTTGACCGTAGCCGCTTAAAGGCATATCATCTCTCTGCCAGTCAGGTCCTTAATGTAATTAAGGCAGAAAATCTGAGTCAGCCGGGGGGGCATCTCAAGACAGGCCAGAAGGATTATCTTATCCGTACACCCGAAGAGCTGACAGTACCCGAGATTGAAAAAATTGTGGTAGCCGTTTCCAAAGCAGGGGTGCCCATAGACCTTAAGGATGTTGGGATAGTCAGAGATTCGTTTAAAGAAGAGACCTACAAGTTAGAGGTAAATAGAAAACATGGCCTGGCAATTATGGTCCAGAAGCAGTCGGGCGCAAATACCGTAGAGGTTGTCAAAAAGGTATTAAAAAAGATAGAAACCTTAAAAAAGAATTTACCTCCTGATGTAGAGCTTATAATAGCCAGGGACTTTTCTGATTTTATAAAGATGTCTCTGGGCCACCTGAGAAATTCTCTTTTCTGGGGAGGCATTTTTGTAGTACTGGTGATCTTATTTTTTCTGCGTAATATCCGCGCCTCTCTTATTGTTCTTTGCTCCATTCCCACCTCGTTGATAATCACCTTTTTTCTGCTTTATATGGGTGGTTATACCTTGAACATTATATCTTTGTCAAGTTTAGCAGTGGCTATGGGGATAGTGGTAGATTGTGCTATCGTAGTTCTTGATAGTATCTATCGTCACCGGGAAAAGGGCCACCGGCCTGTGGAAGCGGCTATCTCCGGCGCTTCAGAGGTGAGTAAGGCAGTAATTGCTTCCACCCTGACCACTGTAGCAATCTTTGTGCCGATAGTATTTATAGGGGGAATTAGCGGGATACTGTTTGGCCAGATGGCCTATTGTATCTCTTTAGCATTACTTGCCTCTTTATTTACTGCCCTGGTTTTGATTCCGATGCTCAGTTCGAAATTTCTAATTGTTGTCGGGACTGATCAGAAGAGCTGGATGCCTTTGAGAGGTTTTTATAAAAGAAGCGAGAGGTGGTTTGTAAAAACAGAAGAGATTTATAGAAAATTACTGGATTGGGCACTTTCTCATCGAAGAAGGGTAATTCTGGGAACAATTATTATCCTGGTATTAAGTATGTTTTTGATGCCTTTTATTAAAACCCGGTTTATGGCCGAAGAAGATATGGGTTTGTTCCAGATAGTTTTGGAGCTGCCGGTCGGTACCCGGATGGAAGAGACTGCCAGGATTGCCCGTCAAATAGAGGATATTATTGAAGAAGAAGTTCCGGAAAAAGAGGTTATGTTCGCCTACTGGGGGACGAGCAGCAGCGGCAGGGGCATGATGGGTAGAGAGCAGGGTTCGAATTTAGGCATGGTCAGCGCACGGCTTAGTTATCAGAAGGAGAGAAAAAGGTCCGTATTTGAGATTGTCGATGAACTGAGGCCGTTGACCTCTTCCTTTCCCGGCACAAAAGTCAGATATATTACCGATGACCCTTTAGGCAGTATGCTTTTTGGGGGTGGTAGGCCCTTTAGTCTGGAGGTATACGGCCACGACTTGAAGACATCTTCCCGGTTTGCCAAAAGGTTGGTTAAAGAACTTTCTAAGATAGACGGGCTAACTGATATAGAAATATCCCGGGAAGAAAAAAAGCCGGAATTGCAGGTGATAGTGGATAGAGATAAGGCCTCCCGGTTGGGCTTGAACGTTTCTGATATCGGTACGACCGTTGAAACCTTATTCAGCGGAAAGATAGCTAGCCGATATCGCGAAGGAGGCAGGGAATATGATATTTTGGTAAGATTGAAAGAAGAAGACAGACAGAAGATAGCCGACTTAGAAAATATTTTTATACACTCTCCCAGCGGCAGACAGATCCGCCTTTCCAATATAGCCAGGATAGAAGAAAGATTGGGTCCCCTGAAGATTGAAAGGAAGAATCAACAGAGAGTTCTTAGGATAATGGCAAATATTTCCGGCAGGGGATTGGGAGCCGTGGTAGGAGAAGCCGAGGAAGTCCTTAAGAACATCCGGATACCCAAGGGGTTTTTTATCAGCTTTGGCGGAGAAAGAGAGGAGCAAAAAGAGGCCTTTAATTCGCTTACCATCGCCTTGCTCCTGGGCATGTTTTTAGTGTATATGGTTATGGCATCCCAGTTTGAGTCATTGCGCGACCCGTTTATAATTTTATTTTCTATTCCCTTTGCGATGGTCGGCGCAATCTGGGCCCTTTTTATAACCAGGCAGGTGTTTACTGTGGATACATTTACCGGCTTGATTCTTTTAGTGGGGATTGTGGTTAATAATGCAATAGTATTGATCAGTTATATTAATATCTTGAGGGCAAAGGGTCTGTCAGTCAGAGAGGCAGTAACTAAAGGAGGAAGTACCCGGCTCAGGCCTGTCTTGATGACCGCTGCCACCACTATTTTTGCACTTTTACCGCTAGCCCTGGCCACCGGAGAAGGGGCTGAATCCTGGAGGCCGTTTGCAATAACTATTATCGGAGGACTATTGGTTTCTACGCTAGTTACTTTACTTTTTATTCCTACGCTTTACTCTGTATTTGAAGAAAAGATAGAAACGGCGACAACTAAATGAGGTTATGATGAAAATAGTCCTGGTTGTTTATAACAGCGTTATTGAACCAGATTTAATGAATCTACTGGAAAAATTAGGAATTACCAGTTATACTAAGTGGACCGGGGTGCAGGGCAAGGGCAGGATGAGCGAGCCCCATCTTGGAACAGAGATTTGGCCGAGCACAAATTCTGTTCTGGCACTGGCACTGCAAGACAGGCAGAAAGAATCTATTATTGAAGAGATAAGGAGTTTACGCAATAAGTTGGGAAAAGAAGGTCTTAAGGCCTTTGTTCTGCCATTAGAAGAGATGGTTTAAAAATGACTGCTGAAATTAAGATAGCTAGAAAGATTTTAAGGTCAGGAGGGGTAATCTTTCCCCTCCTTTATTTTTTATTCAACAGGCAGATTGCTTTGACGGTCATATTTGCAATAGGACTGTTTTTTATAGTGTTGGAGATTTTACGTTTTAGGCTGCCGGTATTAAATAACAGCCGGATTCTCAAGCTGTTCCTGAAAAAAGAGGAGAACAAAAAGGTTTCCGGCATTGTCCTTTTTATTATATCTTCCTACCTTACCGTTCTATTATTCCCCCGCAGAATTGCCATAATCAGTTTATTATTTTTAATATTTGGCGACATGTCTGCTGAAATTATTGGCCTGAAGTTCGGTAAAATTAAGATATTAGGCGAAAAGACTATCGAAGGCAGTCTTAGTTGTTTTGTAATTTGCCTGATTATCGGTTCTTTTCTGATGAATACCATAGGGATATCTTTTCCGCTTATTATCATCGGCAGCCTGGCAGCAACATTTATCGAACTTGTTCCCCTGAAGATAGCTCGGATGAAGATAAATGACAACCTGAGCATGGCCCTGTTTACAGCATTGATTATGACTATTTGTATTTGACAGCACCACGCCAAAAAGATATAATAAGTATTATTTATAAAGGGAGAAAGGATGCAGGAAAGGCTAAAGGATAAGATTAAAAACAAGATCAAAGATTATACTTATCGTCAGGCATTGAAGGGAATTATAGCCCTTATGTCCAGGGCCTCCAATGAGAGCTTGATTAAGATGACCTATCTGGCCGAGAAGATGACCGGAGTGCCTGACACATTGGAGCAAGTTGCTGCTTTGAGGAAATATTTTGAGATAGACCATCCTTCGGTCAGGTTGGGAAAGAAGGTTTTGAGCAAGCTTTCCCGAAATTGCCGCAAGAAACTGATAGAGAATTTTTTTATTCACGCCGGTGTCTCAGGCATTGCCAAGCACAAGGACTATGCCCGGAAATACGGTTATGAGCCGCCCTGGTTTTTGTTGCTTAGCCCTACAATGAAGTGTAATCTGAATTGCCGGGGGTGTTCTACCAGGGAGTTTGATTCCCGCAATGACCTGCCGTTTGATGAGATGGACCGGATCCTTACCGAGGGCAAGCAGGATATGGGCATACATTTTGTGGCCACCCTCGGTGGAGAGATGTTTATCAGAAAGGATATGTTCGAATTTTATAAAAAGCATAGAGATGTCTATTTTCAGATTTACACTAATGGTACGTTGATTGATCAAAAAACAGCCAAAAGACTTGCCGGACTGGGAAATGTTGCACCAATGCTTAGCGTAGAAGGTTTTGAGGAAGAGACAGATTGCCGACGGGGTAAGGGTGTCTGGAAAAAGGTGATGCAGGCCATGGATAATCTTAAAAAGGCAGGGGTGCTTTTTGGTTATTCCTGCACAATGACCAGAAATAATGCCGAGCTGATTATCAGCGATAAGTTCTTTGATTTTATGATGGCTAAAGGATGTTATGTCGGATGGTATTTTCAGTATATCCCGATAGGAAAAAATCCGGACTTAAGCCTTATGGCCACTCCTGAGCAGCGAAACGAGCTGCGCAAGAAATTAATACAGGTCAGAGCAACAAGAGAAATCTTTGTCGGCGATTTTTGGAATGACGGTCCTTATGTCCAGGGTTGTATTGCCGGGGGAAGAAATTACCTGCATATAAATAATAAGGGTGGGGTGGAACCCTGTGGGTTTGTCCATTTTGCGGTGGATAATATCTCTGGCAAGACGCTGAGGGAGGTTTTAGAGAACCCCTTTTATAAAGAGATGCGCAGACGGATTCAGGCGACAGGGGCTCCGGATGCTTATAGTGATAATATGCTTACTCCCTGTATGATTATTGACCAGCCCTGGGTCCTGAGGGATTTGATTAAAAAATATGGTGTTTCCTCTACAGATGGCGAGGATGGCTTGTTGAAAGGAGAGATTGCCGCAGGGTTAGATGATTACAGTAGAAGGGTACATGCAATTTATGACCCGATATGGGAAAGGGAATATAAGAAGTTTCATCCGGCCATTAGAAAGTTGTCAGAATCATCTGCTGAAAAAGGGGTTGAAGAAATTGAAGAAACAGCTTAGAGTAAAGATTTTAAATAGATTATTGAATATCAGCCGGAAAGAACGGGCTGAGAAGAGTTCATTGATCAAAAAGAAGATTTTTGCCTTGCCCGAATTTAAAAAGGCCAAACGAATAATGTTTTATATTTCAAAGGATAGCGAGGTAGATACCAGATATATGATTGAACAAAGTATTCAGATGGGCAAGGAAGTAGTTGTGCCAGCCATTCTTCCTGACAGCAAGAAGTTGGTTCCCTGCCGATTAAAAGATTATCGGCGGGGGTTAGTAACGGGCCCCTATGGTGTCGATCAGCCCGAAGTCTCCAAAGATTCTTTGGTTAATCCTAAAAAGATAGATCTATTTATCATTCCCGGTCTTGCCTTTGATTCTAAAGGAAATCGTCTGGGGCGGGGGCAGGGTTACTATGACCGGTTTTTGACCCGCATACCCCGCTACACCCCCAGGATTGGTGTTGCCTTCAGGTTCCAGATGGTTAATGATTTGCCTTGCGATAGGTATGACCAGCCGGTAAACAAACTCGTAAGTGATTAAATTAATTAGCTAAAATAGTAACGCGTTTGAATCTAAATATAAAAAAGAACTAAAATTTAACAAAGTAGAGGAGGCTAAAAAATGTCTACTCGACAGCGGAATCCATTATCAGTAATTTTTGTAATGCTGATCGCAATTCAGTTAACTGTTGTGGCGGGGGCGGGGCTGCTGTTGAGCAGTGTAGAAGCTGAAGGTGTTAGTGACTACAAGATAAGCCTAGGGGTAGGAAAGGTAGCAGTATTGCCATTTTCAGACCACAGTCACCAATCGTCGTTTGGCGATGCCTTAACTTGGGGAGGGAACAAAAAGATTGTTGACCATATTGGAGATTATTTCAACGGGAAGGATATTGTGGTTTTGCCACAAAAAGATGTTGGAAAATTTCTTGTTAGGAGGGGGATAATTAAATATTTTAGGGATGCAGACCAGGCGGCTTCTTTTGCCTGGAATATAATACACGCAAGGTATAGCTCATTGATAATTAAACAGTTTATGCAAAGTCTTGCCGCTCAGGGAGGTGGCACTGTTAATTTATCAAGGAAGGAGATTGTTGATCTGGGTAAAAAGTTGGGAGTAGATGCAGTTGTGCGTGGAATAATTCTTGAAAAGAAGAGAAAGCCTTTTATTGATACCAGAAACCTCGTTGAGCGAGAGATGACTGATCCATTCAGTGGCCTGGTTCCATTTATGATTGGAGATTCTGTTGACAAGGGGTCCGCTTATAGTGTGGCCAGTAAATATGAGGGTGGTTTGCCTCCGGTCAAAGATATCAGCCCTGTAGAAGCAGAAAATGCCCGTTTTCCTTCGGATGAGGAGCCGATGCTGCTGGTTAGAATTTATATGCAGAATGCAGCAAATGGTGCGGTGGTCTGGGCAGGTGGATTTAACATAAAGTATTCTCTCGCTGCCGAGCTGGAGGGTAATACATCTACCTTTGATGCTGAATTAGGAAAAAAGATTCGTCTGGTAATGAACTCTCTTTTTTCCAATTTTTATCATTGGGGTGGAGAGTTGGGATTAGAAGGTGCAATTTATGCCCAGGGACCTGATGATAGAATAATAATCTGGAGATATGATCTGGGTGAAATGTCTTCCCCATTAGTTGATGATGATAGACGACAATTTGATAACGAACTAAAAGAAAAATGTAAAAATCTGGTAGATAAATTTCGTTCCAAATTATATAACGATAAAGTGCGCTGGGTTTTCATAAAGGAGGAAAATAATACAGATTAAAATGCACAGATTAGCATTGATTCTAGATTCTAGTTAAATTATTAAATTGCAAAAAGAGCTAAAATAATAATTGTTAGATATCAAGGGCGCAGAAATGAAAAAGAATATTGGCCGCAAGCGAAAATCAAAAAAAGGGGTTGCCTTAATTATAGCCGTTATGTTTTCTATGATTATGATAATTATTGTTGGGGTAATTTTAAAATTGGCACAGGGCCATTATCATAGTTCTGCCTATCAGATCAAGCATACCAAAGCATTTTATTTAGCCAATGCCGGAGCGGAATGGGCGATATATAGATGCCGGACTGCTCCTGGTACATTTTCCGGGGATATTAATGCTGCCCACGTAATAGAAGATCCGCCGGGCAGTGGTTATTATCCACCGATTGATGTAACTATAGTATCGCGGGGAGGGGGTGAATATAACATTAGTTCTACGGTTGATACAAATAAGGTGCGGTTAAGATAAAAAACCAAGAAAATAGATAATGGCCCCAGAGAAGAAATCTGGGGTTTTCTTTTCAAATGAGGACATGGACTTATGTCGCACTTTCGTGCTCCATAAGTCCAATGCTCATTAAAGTAAGTCTATTATACAACAAGTAAGAATAAGTAAAAAAAGAGTTGACAAGAAAAGTTCATTATGTTATATAGTGTTATATCATATTATTGGTAAAACTAACTTAAAATAGGTAAGTGAAACAATAGGGTCCGAACAGAAAATGACCAGTGACTTACTGAATATTGATGAATTAGCGGCTTATTTGAAAGTCAAGAAGCAGACTATCTATAACTGGCTTCACTTAAAGAAAATTTCTGGTATTAAAATGGGCCATGTATGGAGATTTAAGAAGAGAGACATAGATAATTGGCTAAGGGCTCAGCACCAGGAAGCGAAGGACACAAAAAGAGGAAGACCGTGAGATGAAAATGACTAAGAAGGCTGTAGGATTATATATCGGGAGTGATACTGTAGATGTGGTGGAGCTTGAAAAGTCCTTATCGGGCAGGCCCAAGCTGATTAAATCCGGCCGGGTTACGATTTCTCCGGAGGCAGGTGAAGTGGGTGACCAGAAAATCATAGCAGCTATTCAGCGAGTGTTAACAGAAAATAATATTAAGACCAAAACTGTAATTACGGCCATGCCCAAAGAAGAAGTGATAGTAAGATATTTTAAAATGCCCTATCTTCCAAAAAAAGAAAGAGACGCAGCTATAAGATTTGAGGCCAAAAAATACATTCCTTTTAAACTTGAAGAATTGATATCAGATTTTCATATGATCGAACCAAAAAAAGATTTTTTTCATATAATCGAACCAAAAAAAGGCTCCAAAAAAATGGAGGTCATTTTTGTAGCTATCAGAAAAGAAATATTTGAACATCATATTTCTCTTTTGAGTAAGGCCGGGCTCAAGGCGTCAATTATTGAAACTCCTTCTTTCAGCCTGATGAGGATTTTCGGATTAAGCGGGGATATTAAGAAAAGAGAAACAGTCCTTATTATCAATGCTAATGCGGGTTCAATTACCATTAATATCATCAAAGATAATGTTCTTTATTTAACCAGAAATATCAGAATGGGCGGCGAAAGAGCAGAAGGAGAGCAAGAAAGCACAGAATTCGAAACCTTGGTCAGTGAACTTCAACTTTCTTTGGATTATTATAGAAAACAATTTCCAAAAAGTGAGATAGACCGGATTATATTATCCGGCGAAGCTGAATTAGAGGGCTGGGATAAGCTGTTAAATCAGGAGTTGAAAATACCGGTCGTTATTGGTAACCCCGCAAAGGCAATAACTGGTCTAGGCAGATTGTCTCCTCAGATGGCTGTAGCCGCTGGCCTGGCTTTACGAGGATTATTGAAGTCCACAGTAGGCGTGGACTTAGTTGTAACAAAGAAGATATTGGCTCCGGCGGTATCTCTTATCAGCAAAGAAACTGCCAAAAAGATAATTTTTCAAGAGGTTATTGTAGCCGCTTCTTTGCTGTTGTTGGTCCATATAGTTATGAGTATGCAGGTAAAGAAAGTGAACAGTAAGTTGAACGATCTAGTGGCCCTCAGGCCCAAGGTCACGATGGAATTGGATGTTGATTTTATAGACCAGGAAGAACTCGAGAAAGTTGAGAAAGATTTAGTCCAGAAACAACTTTTTCTTGCCTCTTTAATTGATAAAAGAATATACTGGACAGAAAAATTGAGCGAGTTAGGCAAATTCTTTCCAGAAGGAACATGGCTGGATTCCCTTAAAATAACGGATACCATAGAAGCAAAGGATAATATCGTAAGGTCTTTAATAATGCAGGGAGGCGCCTTTTCTAAAGATGAGAGACAAGAACGGCAGTTAGTTAATAGTTTAGTGGATAATGTCCGTGAAGATAAGGTATTTAATAAGGGTATTCAAAATATAAATCTGTCCTTTATTCAACGAGACATGATGAAAGAAATTGAATTAACAAAGTTTAAATTAACCTGCAGTTCTGAGGCATATAGTCTTAAATGAAAAAGAACGCACTTATTTTAATCAGTTCCTTAATAGTATTTGTTAGTTTGTCAATGGTAAAGTCTATATATCAAAAGCAGAGCGCAGAGATAAAAAAGATAAGAAAAAGCATAGCTGAAGAACAACAAAAAGGCGTCTTCTTAACAAGAATTGTAGCAACAGAAAGCATAATAAAAAGATACTGCCAATACCTTTCTTCTACCAAAGAGAACCGATGGCTTTTGGGACAATTAAGTGATATAGCTGATCAGACAGGGGTTAGTTTGATTTCTATCAGCCCCTGTCTTCCCAAAGAAGGAGATAAATATGTGTCGTTGTCGGTTGCTGCAGAGATAAGGTGTGATTATAACCAGTTTGGAAATTTTATTAGTAAATTGGAAAGTTCACCACAACTGATTAGATTAGACGATGTTCAATTAACTGTGATTAGAGAATCCGGAGACAATATAAATATAGCTGCTCAAATGAACCCTTTAGCCAAGGTTAAATTAATTGTCTCTACGTTGTATTTAAAGTAAACTGGTAGAAAAAATAGGACACGGATGCAGACGGATGTAGTTACCAAATCCGTGTGAATCCGCTAACTTAATCCCCCCTGGTTGCTTTCG
>JAUWXU010000096.1 GCA_030616145.1 Candidatus Omnitrophota bacterium
CGTCCTGATCTCTGCCTTAAGTTTAACCTGTTCCATTTCGTCGCTTCGCTCCTCTTTTACACAGATAATCACAGACATTGTTGCAATGCTGACAACCTCAGCCGAAGCAATCTCTTTTGGGATTGCTTCATCGCCCTTCGACAGGCTCAGGACTCCTCACAATGACAGCTTTGCTGTCATCCCTGCCTGCCGGTATCCTTTCATTTGTGGCATCTGTGTTTCTTTATTTAAATAGAGAACTTACACTTTCACCTTTGTGAATTCTTCTAATTGTCTCTCCCAACAAAGATGCTACTGATAAAACCTTTATTTTCGGGTGTCTTTTCCCATCCGTTATTGGTATAGTATCAGTAACCACCAGTTCCTTGATTGGAGCTTTGTCTATCCTGCCAATAGCCGATCCGCTCAATACTGGATGAGTAACAGCACAGTAAATATCTTTTGCCCCTTTATCTTTTAGGGCACGGGCCCCCTCAATTATTGTTCCACCGCTGGATATAATATCGTCAACTATCACTACATTCTTATTTTCTACCTCGCCCAAAATATTCATAATCTCTGCCTCCTCATCGTTTATGCGGCGTTTATCAACAATAGCCAGAGAGGCGGATAGTTTTTTTGAATATGCCCGTGCCGCTTTTATCCCTCCCACATCAGGAGAAACAACAACCAGATTGGGCAGCTTGAGTTTTAAAAAATAATCAACGAATATATTTACTGCGTAGAGATTATCCATTGGTATATCAAAAAATCCCTGGATTTGGCCGGCGTGCAGATCTACGGTAATGACCCGATCAGCACCGGCTGTACTCAAAAGGTTAGCCACCAATTTAGCGGTAATAGGAACCCGCGGTTGATCCTTTCTATCCTGGCGGGCATACCCATAATAAGGCACTACAACTGCTACCATCTGGGCAGAAGCCCTTTTAAATGCATCTATCAAAATAAATAATTCCATTAAGTTGTCCGCCGGTGGATAGATTGACTGGACTACGAATACCTCTTTGCCCCGGACATTTTCATTTATCTTTACTGATATCTCGCCGTCACTGAATCTAGAAACAGCAGCATCTCCTATGCTCAATCCTAAATACTCGGCTATGCCTTCTGCCAGTTTCTTGCTGGCGTTTCCGCTAAAGATAGCTAACTTATCTTTCATAACTTCCCCCTTTTATAAAAGTGTCACAGGGTCAAAGGGCCAAAGAATCAAAGTAAAAACTCCTCAACCTTAACTCTCTGACTTTCTGACTCTCTGAGGCTTTGACTCTCTGATTCTGCCTTTATTCTTTCTCAGTATCCTGGCTGGCACTCCTACCACTATCGTGTGCGGAGGAACGTCCTTTCCGGCTGTTACCACACAACCAGCACCGGTTACCGCACCTTCTCCGATCTTAACCGGAGCAATTAAAACCGTTCCTGAACCGATAAATGCCTTTTCGCCAATAACCGTCTGATTTTTCTGTTTGCCATCAAAATTGGCAATAATGGTTCCCGCACCGATATTGGCCTTGCTTTTTACAACACAATCTCCGATATAAGAATGGTGTTTTATTTTACTCAACCCTCCCACATCTGACCTTACCACTTCAACAAAATTACCAATTTCTACTTTATTAGCTATTCTGGTTTTTCCCCTAATCCTGGCAAACGGTCCAATTCGGCATTCCCGGCCTATTCTTACTTCACCTTCAACAAAGGTATAAGGATAGATAATGCTGTCCCGGCCTATGTCAGCTCTATCGTCTATATAAGTAGCCCGGCGATCTAAAATAGTAACCCCTTTTCTCATCAAGTTATTTAATATCCTATCCTGCATAATTTCATGGGCCCGGGCAAGTTCCTCTTTTGAATTTATCCCCAGGATCTCATCTTCGGGGGCAAAAACGGACTCTATCTTCGCTCTTTGCTTGGATAACAAGGATACTGCATCGGTAAGGTAAAGTTCTTTTTTTCTATTATCCGGCGAGATATTCTTTAATATATTAAATATCCTGGGGCAACTAAAAATATAGATCCCCGAATTTACTTCTCTGATAGACCTCTGGGCGGTTGAGGCATCCCGTTCTTCGACTACTTTAACTATGCGTTTTTTATCATCCCTGATAATCCTTCCCAGGCCAAAAGGGGTGTTGGCTAAGGCAGTAAGAATGCTGCAATCCGCCTTTGTTTTTCTGTGTCTGCTTATCAGTTTTCTGAGGCTAAAGCGCCTTAACAAAGGTACGTCTCCGGAGATAACTAATATATCTCCTCGAAAATTTCCTAATTTGTCTTTTGCTGTTAAGAGGGCATCAGCTGTCCCTGAAAGATTCCTTTGCCTCACCACTTCAACCTTGCCTTTAAGATAAGCTTTGACCACTTCATGGTTATATCCTATAACCGTTATAATCCGTTTTATGGAAAGCTGTCTGGCCAAGCCTATTGAGTAATCAAGCAAGGGTCTTCCGCACAGATTATGCAGCACCTTAGGTGTAGAGGACTTCATCCTTACACCTTTTCCGGCAGCTAATATTAGGGCAACGATATCTTTCATAATTAATTATGTCCTTAATGAG
>JAUWXU010000072.1 GCA_030616145.1 Candidatus Omnitrophota bacterium
AAAGGTAACCGGCTTAAAAGGCAGGATATTAAGGCCTCTTTCAGCTAAGTTGCTTGAGCCGACTTTTCCAGAAATAGAAGGTCTGGTAAAGAGGGAAGGATTATTGGATATTCAGGGGCGTTCAAGGAGCCGGCAGATGAAACTGGCTGAACAGAGAGGCATTGATTATTATCCTACACCTGCCGGCGGATGTTTATTGACCGACCCTGGTTTTTCTAATCGATTGAAGGAATTATTTAAAAACCTTCCCCGGCCGTCTGTTAATGATATCCGGCTTTTGAAATACGGACGGCACTTTCGGATGCTGAACGGCATTAAAATAATAATTGCCCGGGACGATAAAGAGGTCGATTGCCTGCTCGGGCTGGTTAAACAGGGTGATCTGGTTTTTGAATTGGCTGACCACCCCGGTCCGATAGCAATAGTCAGCCTCAGGGGCAAGGATGCTCATTTAGATTGGGTTAAAGATGTTGCAGCCCTGACAGCCAGATATAGCAAGTTAAGAGACAGCAAAGAGGTAAGAGTTAAATATTGCAGGGTTTCCCAAAAAAAAGAGGAATTTATTTCAGTAAATCCTCAAAAGGCCGAGAAACTGGGAATAGCGAGGATTTAGATTGCCTGTATCTGCCAGCACAGGCTACCTTTTTGCTGGCAGATACATCAAGGATTTGTTAACTTTAAGGTTATCTGGTATAATATAAAACATGGCCCGGACAAAAGATTTGATAGAAGGTGTATTAAAAAAGAAGACCTGGCTTTTGAGGGAAAACTCCAATACCCAGTTGAGCCCGTCGCTACTTAATTTATACCTCGCCTCTCAAGCCAAAGAGGAATTTGTATTAAAAGAGTTTTATTCAAAAGAGGTAGCCAGGCATCATAGAGAGGGTTCAATTTACATCCACACCCTCCACGACCCATTTAAGCCTTATTGTTCGGGGATAGACGCCCGTATCTTTCTTATTGACGGACTGAAGTTTCCCCATTGCACTTCACGGCCGGCCAGGCATTTTATCTCTGCGGTTTATCAGTCAATGGCCTTTATATTCTATTCACAGTTATTCTTTTCTGGCGCGCAGGCCATAGATTATTATAACTGGTTTCTTGCTCCCTACCTGCATTATGATAATCTGGATTATCAGCAGACAAAAGAGATACTCCAGGGTTTTGTTTTTCAGCTTAACCAGTCAAACAGGACTGGCGCCCAGTCTGCATTTTCAAACATCGGGATGCGGATTAAATGTCCGCCTTATCTTGGAAAAGAAAGGGTTATATTTGCCGGCAAAAGACAAAAAGAAACCTATCCTCGTTTTGAAAAAGAGGCCAGGACTATCTATAAGGTCTTAATGGAGGTTATGAGTGAAGGGGATGGCCGGGGAGCGCCATTTACATTTCCGATTATTACTACTGCTGTGACCCGGGATTTTGACTGGAGCGATGAATTGGTAGATGTCACCCTGGATGCTGCCTCTAAGACAGGCGCACCCTATTTTTTAAACCTTAGCACTGACTATCTGGATGAAAAGTATGTACATGCAATGTGCTGTCATTTATTGGTGGAGCATAGCGGCGGCATATGGCAGGCCGGAGGCTTGGGAGTTGGTTCCAATAAGGTAGTGACTTTGAATTTGCCCCACATAGCGCTGAAGGCCAGGCAGCAAAAAGACTTTTTTAAGAAATTAGATAAGGAGATTGAAGTAGCCAGAAAGGCCTTGAAGCAGAGTAATCGGATTGTCAGGATGGCCCTTGATAAGTGGAAGATTTTGCCGTGGTTAAAGATGAACACTGAGGACGGCACCCTGTATTATAATTTTGAGGAACGCAGACTGACCTTCGGAGTGATTGGGCTGAATGAATGCCTGCTTAATTTGATTAAAAAGCCACTCTGTTCAAAAGAGGGCTTAAAGCTGGGCAGCGAGATAATTGCTCATCTCGCTGATTATATTAATACCTTATCTAAAAAGGATAATATGGTTTATACTCTGGAACAGACACCGGCTGAATCGGCAAGTTTTAGATTGGCCAAAAAAGACAGGGCCAGATTTGGCAAAAGGGCCCATACCCAGGGAAGAGGTCAGGCAGTTTATTATTCAAACAGCACCCACCTTCCCTATAAACAGGATATTTCCATTTTTGACAAGGTAGAGATAGAGGCAAGGTTTCATCCCTATTTTACCGGCGGGGCCATTCATCACCTCTGGATTGGCGAGGAGAGGCCGTCAAGAGATGCATTAAAGAATTTGGTTAAGAAACTATCTAGGACAAAATTGGCCTATTTTGCCTTTTCACCGGATTTTAGTATCTGTTCTAATGGCCATCTGTCCAGAGGAAGGCTTAAAACCTGCCCACAATGCAGAAGCCGGATTGTAGATTATATAAATAGGGTCGTTGGTTACTTTACCAGGGTTTCCAACTGGAATCCCGGCAAACAGGCCGAGTATAAAGAAAGAAAAAGGGTTAAGATATAATGTTACAACAAGGATTGCAGGGCCACAAAATTTTCTATAGGATATTATGGGCGTAAGAAGAGCAGACAATATTCTTGAATTAATCGGCAATACCCCTCTGGTTGAACTGAGTAAACTTACTGATAAGCGAGGGGCTAATATTTTTGCCAAGTTAGAGTCATTTAATCCCGGCGGGAGTATCAAGGACCGGGTTGCCCTGGCAATGATTGAACAGGCTGAGAATAACGGTCAACTGAAAACCGGAGGAGTTATTGTTGAGGCAACCAGCGGCAATACAGGAATTGGGCTGGCGTTGGTTGCCGCAGTCAAAGGATATAGATTAATTTTAACGATGCCGGAAAATATGAGTGTTGAGCGCAGAAATTTACTGGAGGCGTTAGGGGCCGAGGTGGTCCTTACTCCGGTTGAAACCGGGATGGCCGGCGCAATAAATAAGGCCGAAGAATTAGGCCAAGAAAAAGATTATTTTATACCCCAGCAGTTTAAGAATCCGGCAAATCCCAGGATTCATCGTCAGACCACTGCCTACGAACTCTGGTATCAGACAATGGAGGAGATAGATGTCTTTATAGCCGGTGTAGGCACAGGCGGGACAATTACCGGTGTGGGTGAAGTCTTGAAAAGGAAGAAATCCAGTATAGAGGTGATTGCAGTAGAACCTGCTGGTTCGGCTGTTTTATCCGGCCAGAAGAGCGGGCCTCACCGAATTGCGGGAATTGGGGCCGGCTTTGTTCCTGAACTCTTAAATAGAAAGATAGTTGATAGAATCTTTAAGGTTAAAGACGAAGAGGCCATACTGACTACCCGGAGGTTAATCAAGGAAGAGGGATTGATTGTGGGAATTTCTTCCGGTGCGGTTGCCTTTGCCGCCCTGCAGATAGCTAAAGATTTAGGTAAGGGTAAAAATATAGTAACAATATTTCCTGATACCGGAGAAAGGTATCTAAGCACTATTAACTTAATAGGAGATTAAATCCCAAAACCCAAATCTTATTAGAAAGCGTTTTATAACTGGAGGCCTGACCATGGCTAAGACATTTAAAGAAATAAATGAAAAGATTAAGAAAGGCAAAGTAGTGGTAGTTACTGCTGAAGAGATTATTGATATTGTTAAAGAAAAGGGTGTAACACAGGCTGCCCAGGAGGTTGATGTAGTAACTACGGCTACATTTGGCCCGATGTGTTCATCAGGGGCCTTTTTGAATACTGGCCATACCACGCCAAAGATGAAGATGCAAAAGGCCTGGGTTAATGATGTAGCCTGTTATTCCGGATTGGCTGCAACAGACCTTTATATCGGGGCTACCGAGGTTCCTGATAGTGACCCTTTAAACAAGGTCTTTCCGGGGCAATTCAGATATGGCGGTGGTCATGTCATTGAGGAATTGGTGGCTGGTAAAGATCTAAAGTTAGAGGCAGTGGCTTATGGTACGGACTGTTATCCGAGAAAAAGGCTCAGCACTTGGATAAATATCAAAGACCTCAATCAGGCAATACTGCTTAATCCCCGAAACAGCTACCAGAATTATAATGTGGCTGTTAATCTGCATTCCGAACGGATAATCTATACTTATATGGGTGCTTTAAAACCCAATTTAGGTAATGCCAACTATTGCAACGCAGGCCAGTT
>JAUWXU010000080.1 GCA_030616145.1 Candidatus Omnitrophota bacterium
GAACAAAAAGATAATATTCAACCAGAAACTCTGCAAGAAACTTTCGAATATGTTAAAAAACGTGGCGGGAGATTGGTTGAATTTAATAAATCTAAAATTGCCCAGGCTATTTTTAAATCTGCCCAGGCAGTAGGGGGAGAAGATGAAACATTAGCTAATGAATTGGCGAGTGTAGTAACTTTATTTCTCAAGAAAAAATTTAGTTCAACTATTCCCGATATCGAAGAGATTCAAGATGTAGTCGAAAAGGTATTAATTGAAACCGGGCATGCCAAAACAGCCAAGGCCTATATTCTTTATCGGGATAAACGTGCGCAGGCCAGAGCGAATTTAAAGGTAAGAAAAAAAATCGAAGGCCGTTCTAATTCTACAGATATATCATTATTAGTAACCCCTTTGGCCAAGGATGAAGTTTTGGCCTGGGATAAAAGTAGGGTCGCCAAGGCCCTGGTTAGAGAGGTTTCTTTATCTGAGACCCTCGCTTATAAAATTGCAGCCAGCGTTGAAAAAAGGTTATTTAGCTCCGGTTTCAGGCAGGTATCGACCTCGTTAATCAGAGAATTGGTAGACAATGAACTCTTTGGAAGAGGCTTGGGGAAGAAACTGGCCAGGCAGGCTATTATCGGAATGCCTGCCTACGACCTTGACCAGTTGATACTTTCTAAAAGCAACGAAAATAGCAATATTACTGCCAATAACCCGGAAGCCATCAATCTATCTATAGCTGAAAATACTATCAAGCAATATATGCTTTCCAAGGTCTTTAGCGAAGATGTCTCTAACGCCCACCTCAGAGGTATTATTCATATTCATGATCTGGGCTATCCGAGAGCGTATTGTTCAAGCCACAGTTTAGAATATCTCAAAAAGTACGGCCTGAAACTGGAAAGTTCGGAGATTGCCTCTTTGCCGGCCAAGCACGCCCGCACCCTTACTGGACACCTAAATACATTTCTTGCCTCAATGCAGGCCTATTATGCCGGCGCCTTGGGGATCGGTTTTCTTAATATTTTTTATGCACCATATCTGGTAGATATGGGTTATGAACAGATAAAACAAGAGGCCCAGTATCTAATTTTCTCCTTATCTCAATCAGCATTTTCCCGCGGGGGACAGGTATTATTTATTGATGCCAATATTCATGCCGGCATTCCTGATTATCTAAAAAGTATTCCGGCCATCGGGCCAAAGGGCGAGTATACTGGTAAGACCTACGGGGAATATGGCAAAGAGACGCGTACTTTTGCCCGGGCGCTGATGGAGGTATGGCGCGAAGGGGACAAGGACGGACATCCTTTTATCTTTCCTAAAATGGACTTTCATGTTGACAAACATACATTTGAGGAACCGGAACAATTTGAGTTATTTAAATACGCCTGTCAGATAGCCAGCGAAAACGGTTCCCCCTATTTTGTTTTTGACCACGGTGATGAGGCCGTTCTTTCTCAATGTTGTCGTTTAAGGCAGAAGATTAATGACCGATATATGATCGAACATCCGGAATCCCTGAGGTTTTGTGGATTTCAAAACGTGACTGTAAACCTTCCCCAGGCGGCCTACCGGGCAGGCAAGGGGAATCTGGATGGCCTTTATAAGGAAATAGGCCGGGCAATGAAACTGGTCTTTAAGGCCCATTATCAGAAAAAGGAATTTATCAGCAAATTAATGGAGGGTCCGGGAATGCCAATGTGGGAAGTAGGTAAGGTTGCCAGGGATGGCCGCCGTTACATTGATCTGGAAAAGGCGACTTATATAGTTGGGCTTATCGGATTAAATGAGTGTGTTCGGTTTATCAGCGGCAAAGAGCTTCACGAGGATGATCAGACATATAGATTGGGTTTAAAGATTATTTCATTTATGTATTCTAAGGCTAAACAGGAAGAAACGAAGGCTGGCCTTAATTTTTCCCTGGAGGAGTCTCCTGCGGAAAGTGCCAGTCGGCGGTTGGCCAAGGTTGACCTGAGGCAGTTCCCTCAGTCTGAGGAGGTTATGCAAGGCGATATAGAAAATGACGAGTACTATTATACCAACAGCATTCATTTTCGTGCAGACGCACCTCTAGATTTGATTACCAGGATTGAAAAACAGAGTAAATTCCACGAAATGATTGAGTCCGGAGCGATTATTCACGCCTTTGTCGGTGAAGAAAGACCTTCGCCAGAGAGCATTTTAAACCTGGTAAAGAAGACCTATGATAATACCTCAGCCGCCCAACTGGTTATCTCGCCGGAATTCACTATCTGCGAGAATTGTCACAAGATGAGCAATGGCCTGCTCGATAAATGTAGTTTTTGCAACAGCTCCAATGTTTATGGCATCAGCAGGGTTGTGGGATACTATAGCCGAATTGATAACTGGAACCAGTCAAAAATCGGCGAGCTCAAGGATCGGCAAAAGGGTGACTACAGAGTTTAGGTGATAAAATGCCAGTTCGTTGTGCGTTGTGCGCCATAGAGCCAACCGATACACCTCCGGGGTGTAGAGTAATCCGAGATGGAGATAAAGGGATTTGTAAAAAGCACGCTGATTGACTGGGAAGGCAAGGTTGCTTCGATTCTCTGGGTAGGTGGTTGTAATTTCAGCTGCCCCTACTGTTATGCAGCCGATTTAGTATTAAACCCGGCCGGATTACCTACCGTTCCGCTTGAGGAAGTAACCGGTTTTCTGAAAGAAAAGAAGAAGTGGATTGATGGGGTGGTAATCTGCGGGGGTGAACCTACAATCCATCCTGATCTTTCCCAATTTATCCAGAACTTTAAAAAAATTCCCATTGCTGTTAAACTGGATACCAACGGGACAAATCCGGATTTGCTCAAATCTTTAATCAGGAATAGATTGATTGACTATATAGCAATGGATTTAAAGGCACCCTTAGACAGTAAATATAATGAAGTAGCCGGTGTAAACGTTAATCTAGAAAAAATTAAGGAAACCATTGATATCTTGCTCAATGGCGAGCTCGATTATGAATTTCGGACCACTGTCTGCCCGGCCTTTCTTGTTAAAGAGGATATTGTCAAAATAGCCAGTTCGGTCGGTGAAGCCCGCAGATATATCCTCCAGCAATTTAAGCCCGGGGAATGTATGAATAAACAGATGAATAAAATAACACCCTATACATCTCAACAGTTGGAAGATATGAAGAAAGAGGCAAAAAAATTCTGTCCGAACATTTATTTAAGAGGAGATACCAGAGGAAATACTAGATGAAAGAGGCAATGTATTATCAGAAACTGGATAAGGAGAAGGTGCGGTGTGAACTTTGCCCCAAAAGATGTATTATTGCACCGGACGGGTACGGATTTTGCCACGTAAGAAAGAATGTTGAAGGAAAGCTTTTTTCTGAAATTTATGGTAAGATTACCTCTATTGCCTTAGATCCAATAGAAAAAAAGCCACTTTATCACTTTCATCCCGGAGAATATATCATTTCATTGGGGACTCGGGGTTGCAATTTTGCCTGTCTTTTCTGCCAGAATTGGCAGATTTCTCAGTGTTATGATGCTTCCCTGAAAAACATTAGCACCGAAGAGATTATTAGACAAGCCAAAAAGGCACATTCATTCGGCGTTGCCTACACCTATAATGAGCC